>NZ_JAAKEE010000034.1:0-27758 GCF_011038995.1 Adlercreutzia sp. ZJ242 | reverse complement strand
AGCGCCGCGCGAGCGCGGGCGTCGCCGAGGCGCAGCCTGCGTCGCGCCAGCCTGCGGAGGTCCGGCCGACGGCGCAGGCCGCGACGAGCCGGCATGCGGCGCAGCCCGCGGCATCCAGCCAGCCCGCGGCGGCGGCCCAGGCGCAGCCTGCGGTGACGAGCCAGCCCGCCGAGGCGCAGCCTGCGGCAGCGACGTCGGGATCCCCATCTGCGGCTGCGGGCGAGGTGCCCGCGCAGCTGGCCGAGAGCTTCAAGAACCCCGCGGCCCTGCAGCGCACGTGGCAGGCCGCGCTCGCGACGCTCAAGAAGGCGAAGGCGGCCTACGGCGTGCTCTTCCTGAACACCAAGGCGTCGTTCGACGCGGCCTGCGGCGCGCTCGTCATCGACTTCCCCGCCGAGAACGACTTCGCCTTCAAGGCCGTGCAGAAGCCCGACGTGCAGGACGAGCTTGCCGCCGCGCTTGCGCGCGCCTGCGGCGCCCCCATCCCGTTCCGCCTCTCGAAGGCGGGCGCGGCCACGGCGCCAGTCGCCGCCGCAGCCTCCGTGGTCGCCGCAGCTTCCGCAACCACCACGGCCGCCACGGCCTTCTCGGCAGCTTCTACAACCTCCGCGACTGCCGTGACTGCCGCGGCCGCCGGCTCGCCTGAGCAGGTTGCGCCGCGCGTCGAGGCTGCGTCGCAGCCCGCGCGCCCGTCTGGCCAGGCTCGCCCGCGCCCTGCAGCAGACTCCGCGGCCCAGCGGCCCTCAGCCGGCCCCGAGCCGCGCGTCGACGTCGCCACGCAGGCCACGCCGCCCGCGCCCTACGAGACGCCCACCGGCTACGCGGGCTTCGACGACCTGGTCCCGCTCGACGCCTACGACGACATGGTTCCCTACGACGACGCCGACGTCTACGAGCCCGCTTTCGAGCCGGCGTTCGAGCCTGCTTCCGCGGCCGCGGCTCTCGCCCCAGGGCAGCAGCCCGCCGCCTCCGTTCGCCAGCCTGACCCCGTGGCTTCCGCCCGCGACCAGCAGCGTCCGCAGCCCGCCCAGGCGGCCCGCAGCGCGCAGCCCGCCCGCGACCAGCGGCCCCAGCCGGCCTCTGCCGGCCCCGAGCCCTCGATGGCCGACCTCGACGCCATGCTTGCCTTCGGTTTCGGCGCAGACGTGTCTTTCACCGAGGTCAGGGAATAGCCTTTGCGGTACCATAGTCCCCACGCTTGAAAACTTCCGCCAACGTCACCGAAGGAGTGCCCCATGGATATGAAGAAGATGATGAAGCAGGCCCAGAAGATGCAGCTCGAGGCCGCGCGCGCCCAGGAGGAGATCGCGCAGATGGAGTTCACGGCCACCGCGGGCGGCGGCATGGTGAAGGTGTGCGCCAAGGGCGACACGACCATCAAGTCGGTGGAAATCGACCCCGAGGCCGTCGACCCCGAGGACGTCGAGATGCTCGGCGACATGATCCTCGCGGCAACCAACGAGGCGCTGCGCTCGGCCACCGAGGCCACCAACGCGCGCATGGGCGCCGTCATGGGCGGCATGAAGATCCCGGGCCTGATGTAGCGCATGCAGGCGGCGCCATCCATCCAGAAGCTGCTCGACGAGCTGGAGCGGCTGCCGGGCGTGGGCCCGAAGTCGGCCCAGCGCATGGCCTACTACCTGCTGAACGCCGACAAGGCGTCAGCCCTGCGGCTCGCCGAGGCCATCACCGAGGTGAAGGAGACGGTGCGCTTCTGCAGCCGCTGCTTCAACTACGCGGAGGGCGAGCTGTGCGAGATATGCGCCAGCTCCAAGCGCGACCAGAGCGCCATCTGCGTGGTCGAGGAGCCGCGCGACATCCCGCCCATCGAGCGCACGGCGGTGTTCGCGGGCGTGTACCACGTGCTCGGCGGCGCGCTCTCGCCGATGGAGGGCGTCGGCCCCGACGACCTGCGCGTGGCCGAGCTGCTCAAGCGCCTGGCCGCGGAGGACGTGACCGAGGTGGTGCTCGCCACCAACCCCAACATCGAGGGGGAGACCACGGCCGCCTACCTCGCGCGCCTCATCAAGCCGCTCGGCATCACGGTGACGCGCCCCGCGAGCGGCCTGCCCGTCGGCGGCGACCTCGAGTTCGCCGACGAGGTGACGCTCGGCCGCGCCCTCGAGGCTCGCCGCCCGCTGTAGGGGGCGCGGAAGCAGTCGCCCGATTCGCCGGCGTTCGCCTCGGCGCCCCGCGTCCCGACGTCGCGGCGTTTACGTCCCGACGGCGCGGCGCCTGAAGACGATATGAGTAGAGCATTGTGAGCCCCTGCTTCATGTCGTCTTTCAAAATATCGTGGGTCGAGGCTGATAATGGTCGTGTCATACAAACCGGCAACAGCCAAGTTGCCACAGACATGAGAGGGGCTCACAATGAACCATGTTACCTCAATCGGCCTTGATGTCCATGCCCGTTCCATCACCGCTTGTGCCTTCGATTCCATAACCGGGGAGGTCGTCACGCGCAAGTTCGGCTACGCCCCCGCCGAGCTCGCATCCTGGATCCTTTCCTTTGAGGCCCCAAAGGCGGTTTACGAGTCCGGGGTCACCGGCTTTCATCTTGTGCGCCAGCTGCGCTCGCTGGGCGTGGACTGCATGGTCGGCGCGGTGTCCAAGATGCAAAAGCCCGCCGCCGACAAGCGCAGGAAAAACGACCGCAACGACGCGACGTTCCTCGCACGGCAGCTCATGGCCCACAACATCGTGGAGGTGTTCGTGCCCGACGAGGAGACGGAGGCGGCCCGCAACCTGTCGCGCGCCCTGGAGGACGCCCGCGACGACCTGACCCGCGCCAAGCACCGCCTCACCCACCTGCTGATCAGATGGGGCCACGTCTGGAACGAGCACGGCGACAACGGCGCGCGCCGCGGCACCTGGACACGGGCCCATTGGGAGTGGATCCGTGCCGTAGAGCTGCCCGAGACCGCCGCCCAGGAGACGCTTGACTACTACATCTCCCAGGTGCGCCACGCAGAGGCGCAGAAGAAGGCGCTGGAGAAGAGGGTCGCCCAGTACGCCCGGAAGGAGCGCTGGGCAACACGCGTGGCGGCGCTCACGTGCCTGAAGGGCATCGGCACTGCCACTGCGTTCGCGCTGACTGCTGAGGCGGGAGTGTTCTCCAGGTTCGGCTCCGCCAGAAGGTTCTCATCGTGGCTGGGGCTCGACCCCTCCGAGCACTCGAGCGGTCCCAAGGTGTCCAGGGGCGGCATCACCAAGGCCGGCAACACGCACTTGAGAAAGGTGCTCGTGGAGGCGGCCTGGCACTACACCCGGGCAACGAAGGAGCGCAAGCACGACTTGTGGGACACCGGCGTTCCCTCGGCCATCGCGAACCATGCCGCCAAAGGCATTGACAGGCTCGTCGCCAGAAGGGCGCACTTCGCCGAGCGCAGGATGAAGCCCGTGGTTGCCAACGTGGCGACGGCAAGGGAGCTCTCCTGCTTCGTCTGGGCGATAGGATGCATGGCGGAGGGCACGCTGTAGGTCCCCTGCCGGCGCCGTCGATGCGGTCTTGACTCGGCCGCGCTCCCAATCGACTGGTCGTTGGATGCGATCCCAGATCTCTTTTTGGACACCGGCCCGTCCGGCACGACCGTAAGAAGACTCTTCATGTTCGAAGGTGCGCGCATCCAGCCGTAGCAACGAAATGCCGAAGCAAGGGCGGCGAACATAACAGGCGATGACGCTGCCGGCCACAAGGCCGGCGCCAGCCTGGCGCCGTCAACCCGCGAATATTAAACTGCGAAACGGGCGTCGGTTCATGACACTTCCTGTCGGGAGAGCTACCGGGTGGAGATAGATAGGCCCAAGCTGGGAAATTCTCGGCTTGGGCCCTTATTGTCTCTTGACAATGCTCTACTCATATTAAAAGATAAGGCACGTAGCCTGCCATGCAGATCACGTGCCTTATAAGACAAAGAGCCCTGTCCCCTCCAAAAACAGAACCCTTATCTTCCCGAAGCAAGGTTCGCTTCTCGTAAATCGAATGTATTATAGCACCGTCTCCACATAATCCCAAGAGAAAATTCTTGCGCAGCGCACTTCTCAATGCACTATCCTGATATGCAGATAGATAGAGGAGGCGGCGGCGCGAGGCCGTGGCGGGAGCGCGCAGGCGGGGGCCGGGCGCGCCCGCAGGTGCGCCCGCAGGTGCGTCCCTGCGTGCCGAAACGCCGTCTGACCTGCGAGGAGGAGCTGCCATGCAATACTTTGCCGATGCGCGCATCGACCACTTCATCACCGAGGACCTGCCCTACATCGACCTCACGTGCCAGGTGCTCGGCCTCTCGGACGCGCCGGGCGAGATGGAGTACTTCACGCGCGAGGACTGCGTGCTCGCGGGCGTGGCGGTGGTGCGCCGCATGATGGCGAAGCTCGGCTGCGAGGTGGTGGGCGCGCGGGCCGACGGCGACCGCGTGAGCGCGGGCGAGGCTCTCATGCGCGTGCGCGGAGGCGCCGAGCAGCTGCACGCGGCGTGGAAGGCGTGCCTGAACGTGTTCGACCACCTGTCGGCCGTGGCCACCAAGACGCGCCGCATGGTCGACGCGGCGCACTCCGCGAACCCGCGCTGCGAGGTTCTCACCACGCGCAAGTCCATGCCGGGCGTGAAGGACCTGCTCACCTACGCGGTGGTGGCGGGCGGCGCCTACCCGCACCGCCTGGGGCTCTCCGAGACGATCATCGTGTTCGGCCACCACCTCACGTTCATGGGCGGATTCGACGCCTTCGTCGAGCGGCTCCCCGAGATCAAGGCGCGCTGCGTGGAGAAGAAGATCTTCGTCGAGGCCGACGCCGAGCAGGCGCGCGTCCTCGCGCGCGCGGGCGTCGACGGCATCCAGCTCGACAAGGTTCCCGCTGGCGAGCTGGAGCTGCTGGTGCGCGAGCTGCGCGCGGCCAACCCGGCCGCCACGCTCATCGCCGCCGGCGGCATCAACCCCGAGAACGCCGCCGCCTACGCCGCCACGGGCGTCGACGGCCTGGCCACCACGGCGCCCTTCAGCGCGAAGCCCCTCGACATGAGCGTCCGCATGCGCGCGCGGTAAGTGCAAAGCGCTGGCGCGCGTGCGCAAGCGCTTCGCGGTATCGTGTTATACTCGTTCGCGATATAAGGAAGCAGGGTCGTGGGACGCCCAGGCGAGCTGCGACGCTGCGAGGTTCAGGGGTTGAGGGGCATCATGGTCAACGTTCCAAGTCCGGCGATCTCCATCGTGGGTCGCCATAATTCCGGGAAAACCACGCTCATCGAGCAGGTCATCGCCGAGCTGGTGGCGCGCGGGCACGACGTGGGGTCGGTCAAGCACCACTCCCACGCGAGCTTCGACATCGACCATCCCGGCAAGGACTCCTATCGCCACCGCGCGGCCGGTGCGAGCGAGACGGTCATCGCCTCGCCCACCATGATGGCGCGCGTCAAGACGCTCGGCGAGGAGGCGGAGTGCTCCGACATCGTGCGCTCCATGCCCGGCCACGACATCATCGTGGTGGAGGGCTACCGCAAGAGCGGCCTGCCCACCATCGAGATCATGCGCTCGGGCAACCCGGCCGACGTGAGCGTGGCAGGCGCGTTCATCGAGGGCGCCCGCGCCGGCGCCTCGCTCGGCACCGACTTCACGCAGGCCTCGCGCGGGGACGCCGCCTTCGCGGCCGACCTCGAGCACAAGATGCCCACGTCGGACACAGTCGCCATCGTGACCGACATCCCCGAGGCGCGCCAGGCGGCGCTGCTGTTCAACATCCCGGCGTTCGCGCTCGACGACATCGCGGGCATCGCCGACTTCCTCGAGGAGCACTACGTGCGCCCGCGCGTGACGGTGGTCATCCAGGCGGGCGGCGAGAGCCGCCGCATGGGCCGCTCGAAGGCCACGGTGCCCTTCGCGGGCCGCCCGCTCATCTGCCGGCTCGTCGAGCGGCTCGCGCCGGCGGCTGACGAGCTTCTGATCACCACCAACGAGGCCGACAGCCTCGCCTTCCTCGCCGAGGAGTACCCCGAGCTCGACATCAAGCTCGTGGGCGACGCCTTCGACTTCCGCGGTGCCCTGCCGGGCCTCTACACCGCGCTGCAGTCTGCGCGCAACCCGTACGTGGCCGTGGTGGCGTGCGACATGGTGTTCGCCAGCGCGAGCTTGGTGGTGGCCGAGTCGCTCATGATGGCGGAGACCGGCGCCGACGTGGTGGTTCCCGTGAACAAGCACGGGTTCGAGCCCTTCCACGCGCTCTACCGCAAGAGCGGCTGCGTGCCCGCGGTGCGCCGCGCGCTCGACGCCGGCGAGAAGCGCGCGCAGGCGTTCTTCGACGATCCCGCGGTGCGCGTGGCGGAGTTCTCGCAGGAGCGCGTGCTGGCGGCCGAGCCGCGCGGCGGCTGCTTCATCAACGCGAACACGCCTGACGAGCTCAAGCGCCTCGAAGACTCCTACCTCGGTGAATAGGCGGTTTTGACGATGCCCACGATCAACGACGTCATGGAGATGGCCGAGCTTCTGCGCAGCAAGTCGGTCGTGGCCGTCGAGGACCACTGCGTGGCGGTGCGCAACCGCAACGCGTCGTGCCGCCTCTGCGCCGACGCGTGCATCGCCGACGCGATCACCGTGGGAAAGAACGAGCTTGTCATCGACGCGGGCGCGTGCGTGGCGTGCGGCGCGTGCGTGGCGGTCTGCCCCACGGCGGCGCTCGTGTCGCTCGACCCTATGGACGAGGACCTGGCCGTGGCCGTGGCGGGCGCCGTGGCCCAGACGGGCACGGGCACGGCGTGCGTCGCGTGCGCGCGCATGGCCGCGCGCCAGCTCGGCGACCCGGAGAAGTTCGCGTGCGTGCCGTGCCTGGGGCGCGTGACTGAGTCGCTTGTCGTGGGGCTCGCGGCGCACGGCATCGAGGACATCGTGCTGGTGGACGGCACGTGCGTCACGTGCAAGTACGGCGCGGTCTCGCCGGCGGTCGACGAGACGGTCGACGCCGCGGCGTCGCTGCTCGAGGCGGTGGGCGCGCCCGTCGTCATCGCGCGCGCCTCCGAGTTTCCGCCCGAGCTGCTCGCCCATGACGCGCTCGCCGTGCGCGGTGCCGCGCGGCGCGGGTTCTTCACGCAGGCGGGCGGCTACGCGAAGAACGTCACCATGACGGTGGCCGAGAAGGCCGTGGCCGACGCGCTCCACCAGGACCAGAAGCAGAAGCTGCGCACGCTGCGCGAGCGGCTCGGCGCGGGGAAGAGCGGCAAGATGCCCACCTTCGTGCCCGAGCGCAACATGCGCATCATGGACGCGCTCTGCCAGGTGGGGGAGCGCACCGGCGCGCTCGAGGCGATCATGCGGGCGGCCGAGGAGGGTGAGGCTGTCGCGAACGCCGGCGCTGACGCCGCCGTGGCGCCCGCTGACGCTGCTGCGCTCTCCGCGCCCGTCCTCAGCACGCGGCACTTCGGCGCGCTCTCCATCGACGCCGAGAAGTGCTCGGGCTGCGGGATGTGCGTGATGTTCTGCCCCACCGAGGCGCTCAAGTACTCCACGCTCGAGGAGCCGGCCGACGAGGACCTGCGCTACCTCGAGTTCCAGGCCGCCGACTGCACCCAGTGCCGGCTGTGCGTCGACGTGTGCCTGCGCCACTGCATCCAGCTGTCGC
Organism: Adlercreutzia sp. ZJ242; assembly: GCF_011038995.1. Taxonomy (NCBI): domain Bacteria; kingdom Bacillati; phylum Actinomycetota; class Coriobacteriia; order Eggerthellales; family Eggerthellaceae; genus Adlercreutzia; species Adlercreutzia sp. ZJ242. The sequence goes on along the minus strand of NZ_JAAKEE010000034.1, from coordinate 20,154 downwards.
GCGAGGTGCCGGTGCCCGAGCTCTTCGACTTCGAGCCGCGCCTGGTGGAGATCCCTCGCCCGAAGAAGCCCGCCAAGCTCTTCAACCGCAATCGCAACCGCTAGGGAAACGCTGGTCAATTCCGCCATCCCTGAATCCGCATGACGGCGCCCAGCGGCCTCAGGCCTCGTTTGCGCCCGTCATGCGCACTCTCAGTTTTTAGTCCCGTGCATTCTCCAGCGGCCTCAAGGCAAGGCAGCCTTGATCGGCGTTTTCCTCGTCGCGCCGCATGTGCGTGGAAGGGGCGTCATCTGGGGCTCCTCGCCGCGGGTTTTGCCCCAGTTCGTCATGTTCCCCGTTGCAAACATGCGAGAAACACGCGATCTGATACCTGCGCGTCGTGCGTCAAGCTGGCTGCTCATGTCAAGATGTAATGAACGCATGTTTAATTGTCATGAACGCTGTGCTGATGATGAGACATTCGCTTCGCGTGGTGCTGAGCGGTATCAGATCGCGTGTTTCTCGCCCTTTGGGAAGCGCGCGCGTGCATTTCGCGCCGCTGTGGTATACTTTCAAGCGCTCTATCGCTTTATCGTGATAAAGTGAAGGCAAAGCGGGGCGCCGCAGAGTGGCGCTTCGCGTGAAGGAACGCTTTCTCAGGAGGAACGGAATGAAGAAGAAGATCACAACGCTCGTCGCGGCCGTTGCCGTGCTGAGCCTGAGCGCGCTCATGCTGGCGGGCTGCTCGAGCAGCAACGCGAGCTCAAGCGCCGCAAGCTCCGCGAGCTCTGCCGCCGACAAGGCCGCGACTGAGACCACCAAGCTCGTCGTCGGCTTCGACAACGCCTACCCGCCGTACGGCTTCATCGGCGACGACGGCAAGGAGACCGGCTTCGACCTCGACCTCGCCGCCGAGGTCGCCAAGCGCAACGGCTGGGAGTACGAGCAGCAGGCCATCGACTGGGATGCCAAGGACGCGCTGCTGAACCAGGGCACCATCAACTGCATCTGGAACGGCTTCACCATGGAGGGCCGCGAGGCTGACTACACCTTCTCCGAGCCCTACATGCTCAACGAGCAGGTCATCGTGGTGAAGAAGGGCTCCGACGTCAAGGCGCTCGAGGACCTCGCCGGCAAGACGGTCATCACGCAGGTTGACTCCGCCGCGCTCGACGTGCTCGAGAATGACGAGGAGGGCGGCCAGGCCGCGCTCGCCGCGACCTTCGCCGAGCTGCAGACCATCGGCGACTACAACAACGCCTTCATGCAGCTCGAGTCCGGCATGGTTGACGCCGTCGCGTGCGACCTGTCCATCGCCGCCTACCAGATGTCCGCCAACCCCGACGCGTACGTGCAGATCGAGGAGCCGCTGAGCTCCGAGCACTACGCGGTGGGCGTGAAGAAGGGCGACACCGAGATGGCCGACCAGATCACCGCCACGCTGAAGGAGATGTACGAGGACGGCACCGTCGAGGAGCTGTGCAAGAAGTACGAGGAGTACGGCCTCACCTTCGACAACTGGATCCTGAAGTAGGAAAGCAAGCTCGAACGGCTTTAGGAGCCGAGCTCGTCGCGAAGCGGGCGGGGGCGCGTGCCCTCGCCCCCTTCGCGTGTTTTGAGGGCTTTTGCGTTTGCCGCGGAATCGGCGAAGCGGCGCGTGGCGCGGCGCTGTGCGGCACTGTGCGGAGCGGACGTAGCGCGCGCGGCGCGGGCGCGGTTCGCACGGGCGTGCGCTACGGGCAACATGGCGCGAGCACACGTGGCTCGCACGGCGGCACGGCACGGCGATGTCGCGGCAAGCGCAAGGCAGCATACGAGAGGGGTAGCGCGTGGAATTTCTTGACGCTCTTCTGAAGGGGATGAGCTTCGACGTGATGATGGGCCTTCTGGGCAACGGCCTCATCATGACCTCGAAGATCTTCATCGTGACGCTCATCGGGTCTCTGCCGTTGGGCGTGGTGATCGCGCTCGCGCGCATGAGCAAGTTCAAGCCGCTCTCGTGGCTGGCGCAGCTCTACATCTCCATCCTGCGCGGCACGCCGCTCATGCTGCAGCTCATGGCCATCATGTTCGGCCCGTACTACCTGTTCGGCCTGCAGATGGGCCCTGACTGGAAGTTCATGGCCTGCTACATCGGCTTCATCCTGAACTACGCGGCCTACTTCGCCGAGATCTACCGCTCGGGCATCCAGTCGATCCCGCAGGGGCAGTACGAGGCGGCGAGCGTGCTGGGCTACACGCGCGCGCAGACGTTCATGAAGATCGTGCTGCCGCAGGTCATCAAGCGCATCCTGCCCGCCATGGGCAACGAGATCATCACGCTGGTGAAGGACACCTCGCTCGCCTTCGTGCTGGGCATCATGGAGATGTTCACGCAGGCCAAGGCTATCGCCGCCAGCCAGGTGAGCATGCTGCCCTACGTGGTGGCCGCGCTCATCTACTGGGTGTGCTGCCTCGTGATCGAATTCGTCCTGAACCGCGTCGAGAAGAAGCTGGACTACTACCATGACTAACGCCGTCGTAAAGCTGGAGCATGCTCGGAAGAGCTTCGGGGACAACGAGGTGCTCAAGGACATCTCGCTCACGGTGAGCAAGGGCGACGTGCTGGCGATCATCGGCCCGTCGGGCGGCGGCAAGTCGACGCTGCTGCGCTGCCTCACCATGCTCGAGACGCTCGACGCGGGCAGCCTGAGCTACGGCGACCTGTCCGTGACCACCACCGACGCGCAGGGGCGCGCGGTCTACGGCGGCGCGGACGTGATCCGCGAGGCGAAGACGCGCTTCGGCTTGGTGTTCCAGAGCTTCAACCTGTTCCCGCACTACACGGTGCTCAAGAACGTCACCGACGCGCTCATCTGCGTGCAGAAGATGCCCAAGGACGCGGCACTTGCGCGCGGGCGCGAGCTTCTGGCGAAGATGGGCCTCTCGGGCAAGGAGGACATGGTGCCGTGCGACCTGTCGGGCGGCCAGCAGCAGCGCGTGGCCATCGCGCGCGCCCTCGCCATGAACCCCGACGTGCTGTACTTCGACGAGCCCACGAGCGCGCTGGACCCCGAGCTCACGCGCGAGGTGCTGAAGGTCATCCGCGAGCTGGCGGCCGAGCGCATGACCATGGTGATCGTCACGCACGAGATGAGCTTCGCGCGCGACGTGGCCGACCAGCTCATCTTCATGGACGGCGGCGTCATCGTGGAGCAGGGCCGCGCGAGCGACGTCATCAACAACCCCGAGCACGAGCGCACGAAGGCGTTTCTGTCCAACTACCAGCAGGGGTAGGGAAGGGGCGGCGGCCCGCCGGCGCGGGCAGGCGTGCGCACCGGCAGGCGGGCGCGCGGGTGCAAGCGCGGGCAGCAGCGCGCCGACGGACGGGCGCGCGATGCCGCCGCCTCATCCAGCCCGCCTGCCCGGCGGCCCGCGCTTCCTGGCGTACGCCAGGCGGGGTGCATCCATGACGTAAAGGTGACGATTGCGCGGCGGCGCGCCACCTCGTGCGCGCGGAATGATAAGGTGAGTCCGTCAATTGGAATTGCCTCGCGGGGCATAACTCGGGCCGACCTCCACGGCGTCCCGCGCAGCGGTTCTCGACGTGACGGACATCGAGCTTAAGGAGCATGTCACATGACGGATGCGAACAACACCCCCTCGGGGAGCGGCTACCCCAGCCAGCCGGGCCCCGCGGGTCAGCAGGGCTATCCGGGCGCGCCTTCCGCGCAGTCTGCGCCCCGCCACTCGGCGTATCACTCAGCGTACCAGTCGACCTACCAGCAGGGCGGCGCGGGCTACGCTGCGCCTGCGGGCGCTTCCGCCTCATCGGGCGGCATGGGCGCCGGCGTCCCCGGCGGCGCGCCGCATGGCCCGCAGCGAAAGAAGGGCTCGGCGGGCAAGACCTTCCTCGTGGCGTTCGCGGGCGCGCTGCTCGCCTGCGTGCTGGCCTTCGGCGTCGCCGGCGTGGTCGGCCTGGTGAGCGACGGCGGCACGTCGGGCGGCGCCTCGCTGGGCGCCTCCACCTCGGCGCCGGTTGACGCGGGCGAGGCCGACGCGACGCTGCCCGAGGCCGTGGCGGCCAAGTGCCTGCCCTCCGTGGCGGCCATCGACGTGTACGCGAGCGCCGCGAGCAACGCGCTTCCGTTCGGCTTCGGCACCGGGCAGGGCCAGAACGCCGGCGAGCTCACGCAGAGCTCGCTGGGCTCGGGCGTGGTGCTGACGGCTGACGGCTACATCATCACGAACTACCACGTGGTGGAAGGCGGCGAGGCCTACCAGGTGACGGTGGGCGGCGAGACGTACGACGCGGAGCTCGTGGGCTCTGACCCCAGCTCTGACGTGGCGGTCCTGAAGGCGAAGGGTGCCTCGGGCCTGACGGCCATCGAGATCGGCGACTCGGACAACCTGACCATCGGCGAGTGGGTCATGTCGATCGGCAGCCCGTTCGGCCTCGAGCAGTCGGTGGCCACGGGCATCGTGTCAGCCACGAGCCGCTCGCAGATCATGGAGCCCTCGACCGACATGTACGGCAACAGCACGGGCGAGTACACCATCTACCCCAACATGATCCAGACTGACGCGGCCATCAACCCCGGCAACTCCGGCGGCGCGCTCGTTGACGCCGAGGGCAAGCTCATCGGCATCAACACGCTCATCACGTCGTACTCGGGCAACTACTCGGGCGTGGGCTTCGCCATCCCGGTGAACTACGCCATCAGCCTGGCCCAGCAGATCATCGACGGCAAGACGCCCACCCACGCGCAGCTCGGCGTGTCGATGACCACGGTTAACCCCTCGATCGCGAAGCGCTACGGGCTCGCGGCGGAGGAGGGCGCCTACGTGTCGGCGGTGAGCGCGGGCTCGGGCGCCGCCGAGGCGGGCATCGAGGCGGGCGACATCATCACGTCGTTCGACGGGAAGGCCGTGGAGAGCGCGTCCGACCTGATGCTCGACGTGCGGGCGAAGAACCCGGGCGACGTGGTGACGGTCACGGTGAACCGCGACGGCGCGACGAAGGACCTGCAGGTGACGCTGGGCTCCGACGAGTCGAGCATGAGCGCCATGCAGCAGCAGAGCGGGAACCTGCTCGACATGCTGCGGGGCGGCGCGGGCTCCGGCTCGGGTGACGCCGCGTAGCGCGAAGGCGCTCTGCACACGACTCACGACACGCGGCATGTGACGCACGACACACGGCTTGCGACGCACGGCGCACGACGCGCGGCATGTGACGCACGAATCCCGACTCACGACTCACGACAGCCCCATCGTTTCGTCCCTTTCTCCGGCGGCGCCCCTCCTGCGAGGGGCGCCGCCGCGTATATTGGGTGCATGTCGGGAGGGCGTGCAAGAAAAAGGCTGCGTTTTGGCAGAAATCTTCAGATGTTTGTCAATGCAAAGGCTCGATGGCCTTCCATGGGGCCTATTGACGGCAAGGGGCGCGACAAAACACCAGGTCAGCTTTTTTGGTATCGCGTAAAAAGCTGCTGAAAGGCATGTTTGCATACCCGGGCATGCAAACATCTGAAGATTTCTGCCAAAATTCACTGATTTTTTTGCACGCCCCCTTTAACGCGCGGCCAACGGGGGGATTACCCGTCGTCAAGGGGCGTGCTGCAGCGGGCCGCCGCCGCCGGCGCGCGTGCTAGAACTTCTTTTACTCGCATCCTCGTGAAAGGAGTTTGAGCATGAGCGAGCCTCGCATCTCACCTCGCCGGCCGCGGGCGGCTCGGCCGGCTGCCGCGCAGTCGCTGACGTTCTTCGGGTTCTTCGCCATCACGGCCTCCATGGTGATGACGGTGTACGAGTACTCCACGTTCGCCTCGTCGGGGCTGAGCCTCGTGTTCTTCCTCGTGGCGGGCGGCGTGCTGTGGTTTCTGCCCGTCGCCCTGTGCGCGGCCGAGATGGCCACGGTGCGCGGCTGGGAGTCGGGCGGCATCTTCGCCTGGGTGGGCAACACGCTCGGGCGGCGCTGGGGCTTCGCGGCGCTGTTCTACCAATGGTTCCAGATCACCGTGGGGTTCGTCACCATGTGCTTCTTCGTGCTGGCGGCCCTCGCGTTCGTGGTGGGGTGGGACGCGCTCTACCGCAACCCGCTCGTGATGTTCGCGGGCGTGGCCGTGATCGTGTGGGTGCTCACGCTCACCCAGCTCGGCGGCACGCGCCTCACCGCGCGCATCTCGAAGATCGGCTTTCTGCTCGGCATCGTGCTGCCCGTGCTCGTGCTGGCGGCGGGGCTCGTCGCCTACTTCGCCACGGGCGGCACCTCGGCGCTCGCCTTCGACGCGGCGAAGCTCGTGCCCGACTTCGGCAACGTGGACACGCTCGTGATCTTCGCGTCGTTCATCCTGGCCTACATGGGCGTGGAGGCGTCGGCCTCGCACGTGAACGAGCTGGAGAACCCCCACCGCGACTACCCGCTCGCGATGATCGTGCTGTGCGTGATGGCCATCGCCTTCGACGCGCTCGGCGGCATGGCGGTCGCCACCACGCTTCCCGCGAGCACGCTCGACGGCAACATGAGCTTCGGCGTGATCGAGGCGTTCCGCGCCATCTTCGAGACGCACTTCGGCATGGGCTGGCTGGTGTACGCGATGGCCGTGCTGCTGGCGCTCGGCGTGCTGGCCGAGATCTCCGCGTGGATCGTGGGCCCGTCGCGCGCGCTTCTGGAGACCGCGAAGGAGGGCATCATCCCGCCGTCGTTCGCGAAGGTGAACAAGCACGGCGTGTCGGTGAAGACGGTGCTGATCCAGGCGGGCATCGTGACGTTCTGGGACGCGGTGCTGTGCGGGTCGATGGCTTTGTCGGGCGGCTCGAGCTCGTCGGTGGCGTACCTGACGGCCATCGGGCTCACCGTGGTGATCTACCTGGTGGGGTACGTGCTGTTCTTCCTCGGGTACTTCGACCTGGTGCTGCGGAAGAGGAGCCTGCCGCGGTCGTTCCAGCTGCCGGGCGGCGTGCCGGGCAAGGTCGTGGTGGCCGGCGCGGGCCTGCTCATGACGGTGGCCACGCTCGTGATCTCGTTCTTCCCCTCCTCGGAGCTCTCGGCGCAGGAGAACCTGGTGTACGAGGTCACGCTGGCTGCGAGCTTCGCGGCGTCGGTTGCCGTCCCGTTCGTGATATACGGCCTGCGCCGCCGCTGGGGAGGCGACGCGCCGGGCGCGCCCGCGGGTCCACCTCATCAGGCCGCGCGCCGCGTGGCGCGCACCTTCCCCACGCCCCTGAAGTCCATCGCTCGAAAGGAGAGCACCCATGCCTAGCACCGCCCACACCGCCCTCGTCGACCTGAACGCGCGCACGGGGCTTGCGAGCCCCATCTTCGGGTCGGTGGCCGCCGACGTGGAGATGCCCACCACGCGCCTGGCCGCCGATCCCGTTGACCCCCGCGTGGCCAGCGAGATGATCCGCGAGTACCTCTCCACCGAGGGCAACGCGCACCAGAACCTCGCCACGTTCGTGCAGACCTACATGGAGCCCGAGGCCGCGCGCCTCATGGCCGAGACGCTCGAGAAGAACGCCATCGACAAGGACGAGTACCCCATGACGGCCGACCTGGAGAACCGCTGCGTGGCCATCATCGAGGACTTGTGGCACGCGAACCCCGACGAGCATCCCATGGGGACCTCCACGGTGGGCTCGTCCGAGGCGTGCATGCTCGGCGGGCTGGGGATGCTCTTCCGCTGGAAGAGGCTCGCGCGCGCCGCAGGCGTCGACGTGTACGGCGAGGTGCGCCCGAACCTCGTGATCAGCGCGGGGTACCAGGTGTGCTGGGAGAAGTTCTGCCGCTACTGGGACGTGGAGATGCGCACGGTGCCGCTTGACGAGGGCCACCTCTCGCTTGACGCGCAGGCCGCGCTCAAGCTCGTGGACGACCGCACCATCGGCGTCGTGGCCATCCTCGGGATCACCTACACGGGCCGCTACGACGACGTGGCGGCGCTCGACGAGGCGCTCGGGCGCTACAACGAGGGCGCGCGCGTGCCGGTGCGCATCCACGTGGACGGCGCGTCGGGTGCGATGGTGGCGCCGTTCGTGGAGCCTGACCTCAAGTGGGACTTCCGCCTGCCCAACGTGTGGTCGATCTCCACGTCGGGCCACAAGTACGGGCTGGTGTACCCGGGCATCGGCTGGGTGGTGTGGCGCTCGCGCGAGGCGCTGCCCGAGGACCTCGTCTTCTGGGTGAGCTACCTGGGCGGCGAGGAGGCCACCATGGCCATCAACTTCTCGCGCTCGGCCGCGCAGATCGTGGGGCAGTACTACGTGTTCATGCGCAACGGCTTTGCGGGCTACAGGGAGGTGCACGAGCGCACGCTCGACGTGGCGCGGCGCCTGGCGCAGGCCATCGAGACCATGGGCGTGTTCGAGCTGTACGAGGCGGCGAACGAGGTTCCCATCGTGTGCTGGACGCTGAAGGAGGGCGCGCAGCGCAGCTGGACGCTGCACGACCTGGACGAGCGCCTGCGCATCCACGGCTGGCAGGTGCCCGCCTACCCGCTGCCGACGAACCTGGAGCACGTGACGGTGCAGCGCATCGTGGCGCGCGCGGATCTGTCGATGACGCTCGCGGACAAGCTCATCCGCGACATGCAGGCCGAGATCGTCCATCTGGACATGGTGACGGGGGAGGAGGAGCCGGCTGCCGGCGCGGGCGCGGACGGTAGCGAAGGCGCGAGCAGCGGCGCGGGCGCGGCCGGCGGCGAAGGCGCAAACGGAGGCAAGGGCGCAGACGGCGGCGCCCCTGACCCCGCCCGCCGGAAAGCCGCCTTCGACCACTCGGGCCGCTAATGCCCGGGTAATTCCCGCCTGACCAAGCCCAGCCCGCACGATAAGTATTATTCTGTTCTCGCACTTGGAAAACGGAAGGATACTCATGATCAACGAGAGAATGTTCGACCTGGGCGACGAGCCCAGCGCGATCCGCGAGCTGTTCTCCTACGGGCTGGGCCGCAAGGCCGAGATCGGCGCGGAGAACGTGTTCGACTACAGCATCGGCAACCCCAGCGTCCCCGCGCCGGCCAAGGTGCGCGACACCATCCTCGGGCTCATGGACGAGGACCCGGTGGCGCTGCACGGCTACACGCCGGCCTCGGGCGACCCGAAGGTGAAGCAGGTGGTGGCCGACCACATCCGCGCGAGCTACGGCGTGCCCGCCACCCCGGGCAACATCTACCTCACGGCGGGCGCGGCGGCGGGCATCGCCATCACGCTCACCGCCATCACCAACCCGGGTGACGAGGTCATCGTGATCTCGCCGTTCTTCCCCGAGTACTCCACGTGGATCGGCACCTGCGGCTGCACCCGCGTCGAGGTGCCGGCGCTCGTGCCGAGCTTCCAGATGGACGTGCCCGCCATCGAGGCCGCCATCACGGCGAAGACGAGCGCCGTCATCATCAACTCGCCGAACAACCCGGTGGGCGCGGTGTACACGCGCGAGAACCTCGAGGCGCTCGCCGCCATGCTCACGCGCAAGGAGTCCGAACTCGGCCATCCGATCTACCTGATCAGCGACGAGCCGTACCGCGAGATCACCTACGGCAAGGAAGTGCCCTACGTGCCGTGCGCGTACCCGCGCACCATCGTGTGCTACTCGTACTCGAAGTCGCTGTCGCTGCCGGGCGAGCGCATCGGCTACATCTACGTGTCCGACTACATGGACGACGCGAAGAGGGTGTCGGTGGCCATCGCGGGCGCGGGCCGCGCGCTCGGCTACATCTGCGCGCCGGTGCTGCTGCAGCGCGTGATCGCCGCGTGCATCGCCGAGCCCTCCGACGTGGAGGCGTACGCCACGAACCGCCGCATCCTCACCGAGGGCCTCTCCGCACTCGGCTACGAGTACGTGGAGCCTGACGGCGCGTTCTACCTGTGGGTCAAGGCGCTCGAGGACGACGCGCAGGCGTTCTCCGACCGCGCCAAGCAGTTCGAGCTGCTGCTCGTGCCCTCTGACAGCTTCGGCTGCCCCGGCTGGGTGCGCCTGTCCTACTGCATCGCCCGCGACACCATCGAGCGCTCGATGCCGGCCTTCAAGCAGCTCATGGAGAGCTACCAGTAAGCAGGTGCGCGTGAGCTGCGTGTGAGCCGCGCGCAGATGCCGGCGAGCGCGCGTGCAGGCCGTGCGCAAGCGCATACGTGCGAGCCGTGCGCAAGCCGTGCACGCAAGCGCCGCCCGCCGGCACGCCCGAAGGCGCCCCATACGGCTTTCCAAGGGGCTGCGTCAGAGGCCTTGAGCAGCCCCTTGAGTCGCTCCGTATCGAGCTGAAAGAAAGAAACCCACCGCATATCGTGGTGGGTTTCTTGCTGATGGGGATTTTGCCCCAATCCCTTTCGCTCGGGCGAGCTCACCTCGTCGCGCGCTCGGCCCCTGTCGCCGTCGCCTGCGCTACGAGATGCTCGCGCCCAGATCGTAGGCTTGCTGCAGGCCGGGGTTGCCCGCGATGGCGCCCTTCTCGTACACGCTGTTCACGATGACCTCCCCGATGCTCTCCTGCTTGCAGTAGCTTGCGCATACCTTGTAGCTGTTCACCAGCGGCTCGCAGGTGGAGGCGTCCTTGTCCTCGAAGCAGAGGAGGAGCCCGATCTGCGGGATGTTGAACGGCTTGGCGATGCCGCAGAACATGCGGTCTTGGAAGGCGCGCAGCTGCGCGGGGAAGTTGTAGTAGTACATGGGCGTGGCGAACACGAGCACGTCGGCCTCGCGCAGCAGCGGGTAGAACTGCTGCATCTCGTCCTGCTGGACGCAGGCGCCATCGTGGCCGAAGCAGTACTCGCACGCCATGCAGCCGCCGATTTTCGCATGTCCCACGTCGATGCGCGTCACGCTGTTGCCGGCCGCCTCGGCGCCTTTGATGAACTCGTCTGCGAGCATGCTCGAGTTCCCGCCTTTGCGCGGGCTGGCATGTACCACCAAGATGTTCTTTGCCATGGAAACGCTCCTTGACCTCGTTGCCTCTCTCTTACGGCATTATAGCGCGCATGGCGGGGGCGCGTGCGACAAGGAGCGCAGGCCGCAGGTGGAGCGCGCAACGGGGGCGCACGGCGGAGTGCGTGGCAGGGGGCGCAGGCCGCAGGCGGAGCGCGCAACGCCGTGGCGTGGCGCAGGGCGCATGACAGGGAGCGCACGGCGGAGTGCGTGGCAGGGGCCGCAGGCCGCAGGCGGAGCGCACGGCAAGGGACGGCAGGGGCGGGGACAGCGGCAAGGGGCGGCAGGGAACGGGGGGAGCAGCGGGAAACGGGGATGATGCCGTCAGTTGACGCTGCCGCTATGTTATGCAATACTTATTACGCAACAACTATTACCTTTATGAGCATCACTCAACGTCAACCAACGGAGGCAGCATCATGCTGAGAATCGAGCACCTGACGAAGGTCTTCGGCGAGAAAGTCGCCGTGGACGACCTGAGCCTGCACATCATGCCGGGCGAGATCTACGGGTTCATCGGCCATAACGGCGCGGGCAAGACGACGACCCTGCGCTCGGTGGTCGGCATCCAGCAGTTCGACGGCGGCGAGGTCTCCATCAACGGCATATCCATCAAGGAAGACCCCCTTGCCTGCAAGCGAATGCTCGCCTACATTCCCGACAACCCCGATCTCTACGAGTTCATGACGGGGATCAAGTACCTGAACTTCATCGCCGACATCTTCGAGGTGGGCGCAGAGGCGCGGCAGGCGCGCATACGCGACTATGCTGATCGGTTCGAGCTCACTGCCGAGCTGGCCCAGCCCATAGCCGCGTACTCCCACGGCATGCGGCAGAAGCTCGCCATCGTGGCGGCGTGGCTGCACGAGCCGAGGCTCATCGTGATGGACGAGCCTTTCGTCGGGCTCGATCCGAAGGCGTCCCGCCTCCTCAAGGACATGATGCGCGAGGTGTGCGACGGCGGCGGCGCGATATTCTTCTCCACCCATGTGCTGGAGGTGGCCGAGAAGCTCTGCGACAAGGTGGCCGTCATCAAGAAGGGAAGGCTCGTTCGCTCCGGCACCGTGGAAGAGGTCAAGGGCGACGACTCCCTGGAGGACGCCTTCTTGGAGCTGGAGGGGCAGCGATGATCGGCGTATTGCTCAAGAAGCAGGTAGCTGAGGTATGGCGCGGGTACTTCTACGACGCGAAGGAGAACAAGGCGCGCTCCCGGCTTTCCACGGCCGTGAGGTTTCTGCTGTTCGTCCTGCTGATGGTCGTCCTCATCGGAGGCATCTTCACGGCGCTGGCCCTCTTCCTCTGCCAGCCGCTCACGAGCGTCGGCATGGGGTGGATGTACTTCGTCGTCATGGGGATGGTCGCCGTCCTCCTCGGGGCGTTCGGCAGCATATTCAACGGCTACGCCGGCCTCTACCTCGCGAAGGACAACGACCTGCTGCTCTCCATGCCCGTGCCGCTGGACGCCATCCTCGTCGCGCGCCTGCTGAACGTCTATCTGCTCGGGCTGATGTACGCGGGCATCGTGTGCGCGCCTGCGCTGATCGTGTACTGGGTGACGGTCCCGTGCGATGCCTCCATCGTGCTCGCCGGCCTGCTCTGGGCCTTCCTCGTGTCGGCGCTCGTGCTGGTGCTGTCCTGCGCGCTGGGCTGGGTGGTGGCGCGCATCAGCTTGAAGCTGAAGGACAAGGGCCTCGTGTCCGCGATCGCCGCGGTAATCCTCCTCGCCGCGTACTGGGTCTTCTGCAGCCAGATATACGCGGCGCTGTCTGACCTGACCGCCAACGCCGCCGCCTACGGCGCGCAGATGCGGGAGTCGGCGGCGGTGCTGTACTGCTTCGGCCGGGCGGCGGAGGGGGACTGGCCTTCGCTGCTCGCCATGGCGGCGGTCATCGGGGCGGCCTTCGCCGTGGTCTGGGTCATCCTGTCGCGCACGTTCCTGCATACGGTCACGGCGACCGGCGCGCAGGGGAAGGCGACGTATCGCGAGAAGGCGATGCGGCAGAAGAGCCCCTCGCGCGCCCTCCTGGCAAAGGAGCTGCAGCGGCTCATGTCCAGCGCCAACTACATGCTCAACTGCAGCCTCGGGACGGTGCTGCTCCCCCTGCTCGGAGGGCTCCTGCTCTGGAAGGGGGGAGAGTACGTGGAGCTGTTCGACGAGGTGTTCGCGGGGGCGCCCGGCACCGCGTCGGTCCTGCTCTGCGCGGCCGCCTGCATGCTCGCGGTCATGAACGACATGGTGGTGCCCTCGGTGTCCCTCGAGGGCGGGAACCTCTGGCTCGCGCGCTCCCTGCCGGTCTCGACCTGGCGAATCCTGCAGTCGAAGCTGCGCCTGCAAGTGGCCCTCACGGCAGCGCCGCTGTTCCTCTGCAGCTTGTGCATGGTGTTCGTGCTGCGCGCTTCGCTGGCGGAATCGCTGCTTCTGCTGCTCGTCCCGCAGCTGTTCGTGCTGCTGTATGCCCATCTGGGACTTGCATTGGGGCTTCTCTGGCCCAACCTCAAGTGGACGGACGAGACGGCGCCCGTCAAGCAGAGCATGGCCGTTGTCCTGGCCATGGTCGCAGGCTGGGTTTGCGGGTTGGCCTTGGTGGTGGTTTGGCTCTGGCGGGGATGGCACGCGGGGGCCGTGCCCTATCTTGTGGTCGCAGCCGCGCTGGCCGTCTTGGCGTGCGCAGGCATTCGCCTCTGGCTCAGGTCGAGCGGCTGCAGGCGGTTCGAGGCGCTCTGACCCTGCCTGCAGGGGGCTGCCTGCGAGAGGTCGCCTGTCGCAGGCTGCCTACGATGAGCTGCCTGTAGGGGGCTGCCCGTGAGGGTCGTAATCATAACGCGCAAGCATTGGTTGGAAGGAGGCTCGCATGCCACCGAAGGCGAAGTTCACGAGGGAGCAGATAGTCGAAGCCGCCCTCGACATCATTCGCGACAAAGGCGTCGGGGCCGTTACCGCGCAAGCTGTGGCTAAGCAGCTGGACGCGTCCACGCGCCCGATGTTCACCTATTTCGACACGGTGGAGGACCTTCGGGTCGCGGCGACGGACGAGGCGTGGCGGATATACGACGAGCGGGTCGTGCAGGGGCTTGCGCTCACGCCGGCGTTCAAGGGGTTCGGGATGGCATGCGTTCGCTTCGCCGTGGAGGAGCCGAGCCTCTTCCGGCTGCTCTTCATGCGCAAGTCGGAGCGGACGAGCATGGACGAGTTCCTCGAGCGCGAAGGGCATCTCGACGACGTCCTCGATGCCGTGATGAGCACCTTCTGCATCGATCGCGGCCAAGCCAAGTGGCTTTACGAGAACATGCTGATCTACGTGCACGGAGTCGCCACGATGTGCGCGAGCGGGGTCGTCAGGTTCACCGACGAGGAGGTCGCCGAGAGGCTGGGCATGCTGTGCCGCGGCCTGCTCATGGTGCTGCTGGCGCCTGCGGATGAGCGGACTGCCGTGATACCCGGCCCCGACGTGGCATTCGACGGCAGTCTTGAGAACTACCTGTCCCGTTGACGCCCTGCGCCCGCCCCGAGCCCGGCTTTGCTGCCGATGCGCTGCCCAGGTGCGCTCGCATATGGGCAGAGGGAGGCACTGCCGCTTTCGCCGCACCCGCCGCCCCTGCCGCCCCTGCCGCTCACGCGTCTCTGCGCGGGCTCGGCAGGCTCGGCAGGCTCAAGCTCCCATCATGCCAGCGGGCCGCCCTCGGGCGGCCCGCTTCGCGTATTGTCGGCGTTGGACGGGGCAGCGCTGGCGCTACTCCACGCCCACCATGACCTCGGTGGACTTGATGACGGCCACGGCCTCGCCGCCGACTTCGATGCCCAGATCCGAGATGGCCTCGTTGGTGATGGAGCCCTTCACGCGCTGGCCGTCGGGCAGCTCGATGGCCACGTGGCCGTTCACGGCGCCCTCCTTCACCTCGACGACGGCGCCGCGCAGCTGGTTGCGCGCGGAGAGGCCCTTGACCTCGGCGTCGGCGAACATCACCGAGCTGGCCTTGATGACGGCCACGGCCTCGCCGCCGACCTCGAGGCCCAGGTCGCGGATGGCGTCCATGGTGATGTCGGCCTTGACGGATCGGTCTGCCAGCTCGATGGTCACGATGCCGTTCACGGCGCCTTCCTGGATGTGGGAAACGGTGCCCTTCAGCTGGTTGCGTGCGGAAATCTTCATGGACTCGTCCTTTCGCTGGGGCAGGTTCCGCCTCGCGGCCTGCCGTCCTCTCTGCTCGGCATTCGACGGCGCGAACCCGCCTCGCTCAACGTGCGAGTTGAGGTTCGCGCTATCGCCTGCGCAAGACTATTATATTCAATTAAGAATTATCTACAATAGAATATAATAATTGACCTCCAAAGCTCCTGCAATCGCCCCGCGCCAGCATCTGCGACGTCTTGGGAGGCCGAGGCGCCCTGCCTCAGCCCCTTTTGCCGTCGAGCGGAACGCCCTACACGCTAAGGTAGCGCTCGACGGCGTCCCACTCGGCGAGGGCGCGGGCGCGCTCGGGGCTCAGGTAGGTCGTCGAGAAGAAATAGACGTCGCCGTTCGACGCCTCGATGCGCTCGAGGTCGGCGTAGTCGGCGTGCGCGCGCGACGCCTCCCATGCGGCCTCGACCGCCTCCGCGCTCATGCGGAAGGGCGGGTTGGCGAAGCTCGAGCGCGCCATGGGGCGCGGGTAGACGCGCGCGTCCTCGCGCACGCAGTCGGCGAAGGTGACGAGCGGGTTGTCCTCAGCTGCCAGAAACGCCCAGTGCGCGTACGCGTCCGTCATGATCGAGGAGTCGTAGAGGTAGTAGCTGCGCGCGCCGACGAGCGCCTCGATGTGCGCGGGGTTGACCTCGATCTCGGCTGGCTCGGCTGGCTCTCCCGCCTCGCCCGTCTCGAGGAGCACCCACTCGCCCTCAAGCTGGACCAGCTCGAAGCCCTCGGGGATGTTGAGGCCCGCGTCTGCGGGCGCTGCCGCCGGCGGCTCGATGCTGCGCTTGGTCTCGGGCATCGCGGGCAGCGCAGAGGCTTCTGCGCCCGCCGCGCGCACGAACAGCCGCGGCACGCCCACGCTGCGGCTCGCGTAGGGCGAGGCGTTCGCGGGGACGGAGGCGACGCCAGCGAATGCGCCCGCGGCCCCAGCCACATCCGCGCCCGCACCCGCGCCTTCCGCGCGTCCGTCCGCCTGCGCGCCCGCGCTCGCGTCTGCCTGCCCGTCCGCAGCCTCGGCCGCAGCCGGGCTCGCACCCTCGTCTTCCGCCTGCTCCGCGCGCCATGCCTCCAGATGGTCGTACACCAGCATCTCGAAGTCCTCGGCGCTCAAGTGCGCAGGCACCCAGCCCTGCTCCTCCCAACGCGCAGGCGACACCAGCTCGCTTGAGGCCGACTGCGCGCGCACGTCGTCGAACACGGCCGCCAGCGCTCGGAGCTCGGCACGCTCCTCTTCGGCGCGCTCCTCGTCCACCAGCATCTCCACGCGCATGTCGCGCAGGCTGCAGTGCTCGCACATCATGCACGGAACCGAGTACTCCTCGCACGGCACCGCTGCGTCAAGCTCTGCGCGCGTGGCGCCCTCGCGCGCCAGGAAGTCGCCCACCAGGCCGCGGATGGCGCAGACGGCGAAGTACAGCGCGTTGGCCTTGCCCTCGGGCACGCCGTCGAGCGCCGCGCGGATGTCCTCGGTCGTCACCGTGAGCGCCGCGTCCAGCGTGCGCCCCTCGATCATCGAGCAGGCCACGCTCGCGCAGCCCGTCATGGCCAGGCAGCCGCGCGTCTTGAAGCCCGCGCGCTCGATCACGAACCGCTGCAGCACGTCCGCAGCTCCGCCCGCGCTCGCTCCCGCACTCGCCTCAGCTCCCGCATCTGCCTCCGCGGCGGGAGCCACCACCGCGAACAGGCGGCACGCCACCTCGCCGCGCTTCGACTTCCCCGCCATGCTCTGCGCGTTGAAGCCCTCGGGCCGTCCGGCGTTCCGGAAGTTCGCCACCACCGACAGGAGCGCGTCGGAGTAGCCCTCCACCCCCGTGTCGACCTCGGTCTGGTACACGTCAGGCGTGCGCAGCAGCACGCGGTCCTTCGGCTCGTCGTAGACGTTCCTCACGTCGCCCATGGCAGCTCCCCTCGCAACCCCTCGCACAACGCGACGCGGGTAGCCGGGCGCGCGAGAAGATCAATGTGTATCTGTCATTACAGTATGCTATGATGCCTACTCAAATGTGCAACACATCCCCTCTTTGGGGATAAATCGTTTAATCACGCAGTAAAACACCAGGTCAAATGCCTTTATTGAGCAATAGGGGGATCCTATGCCAAAAGAGCAGCCAGGCGGTGCGCCTGCGCGAAAGCCGAGCGCGCCGTCGCAGGGAGTCGAGCCCCAGGCCGACGAGAAACCGCAGCAGCCCGACGCCCCCAGCTTGCGCGACATGGCGCGGCCGCTTTTCTGCCTGTGGCCCCTCGTCATCGGCCTCGCCTCCGGACGCGCCGGGCTCATCGTCGCGTGCTACGGCAGCTACTCGCAAACCGACGAGGGGGTGTTCACCGACGGCGCCATGCTCATCGCGCTGCTCATGATGCTCGTCCTGTTCGTCATCCTCGTCGCGCGCAAGGCCACGCTGGGAAAGCGCGCCGTCAACCGCATCACGCGCGCCTGCATCGCGCTCGAGGCGCTCACCGTCGCCGGGCTCGGCCTCGCCGACCTGCTCGGCGCCGAGGGCTTCGCCCTGCGCTTCGCGCTCTCCGTCTCCTGCACGTTCTCCTCCTCGTTCGCCATCTTCTACTGGCTGCGCCGCGCCCGCGGCACGAGCACCACCGTGGCCGCCGTGTTCGTGTTCTCGGCGCTCATCGCAAGCGAGGTGGAGCTGTACCTGATCACGTTCATGCCCGTCTGGCTGGGGAACTTCGTCGCGGCGGCGCTCGCCTGCCTGCAGTACCCCTGCATGGTGTGGGCGCGCAAGCAAGCCCAGCCGCGCGACATCAACGCGCCCACGCATTCGACTGACTACTTCGGCTTCACGAAGGACCTGATCCAAAGCAAGCGGTTCCTCATCGCCACGGCGTTCGGCATCGGGTTTCTGTCGGTGGTGATCGGGCTTCTCCGCGGCTACCCCGACGGGCTGCCCATCCCCTTCACCCCGCCCACGCGCGCTGCCTACGGGCTGCTCACCGTGGGGATCTCGGCAGCCGTCATGGCGCTGGTGCTCAAGGAGCGCCACCGCGTCATGACCGTGGGGATCTTCACCCTGATGCAGGCGCTCGCCTGCCTGGCGCTTCTGGCGTACGCGGCGTTTCCTGGCGCACTCGAGGTGGGCGCGGTGTTCACCACCACGCTGAACGCGCTCATGGTGGCGTTCAGCTGGTACATCATCATCGCGTTCATGAGCTGCGGCTGGCGCGACCCGTACTACTACGCCATGGCCGGCTGGTTCGTGTGGATCGGCGCGCGCGCCATGTCGCGCACCGCGCTCCTCATGACCTACCAGTTCTCAGCGAACGACATCTTCGTGAACGCCCTCATGGGAACGCTCGTGGTGCTGTCCACGCAGGTCGTGCTCCTGCAGTTCCTCGGCATCATGCGCGACGTCTCCGCGCAGGATGCCGCGTCGGCGCCTTCCGCGCAAGCGCCCGCGACGAGCCCGACCATCGTGCGCATCATGGGCCTCGACGAGGGGGAGACGCTCGCGAGCGTGCGGCAGGCGTCCATGCGCCACTCCGCCGAGCTCATGGGCGCGCAGTTTCTGCTGTCCGAGCGCGAGGTGGACGTGCTGGCGCTCTACGCGCTCGGCTTCACGCAGAAGCGCGTGGCCGAGGAGCTCTGCATCAGCCCCGGCACGGCACACGCCCACATCAAGCGCATCTACGCCAAATGCGACATGCACTCCCGCCAAGACCTCCTCGACTACCTGGAGAAATACGCCTCTTGATTCGAGCTGACTCGGGCTAGCTTGGGTCGGCCTGAACTTTAGAGGATAGGGGGACGGATTGCGACGGGCGGATTGACGGGCAACGCATCGGGTGAATGACGAGCATGAGGCTTATGGCCTGCCATTCCCCGAACGGACGGACAACGGGGATGGAGCCTGTTTCCCGCGTTAGCAATAGAACGTCAGGTCGCCTTGGAAGACCTCTTGCCATTTCTGGCAGATGTAGCCGTGGTTCAGCGACACGAGCTCCAGAATGTCCGCAAGATCTCTCTCGGGAATCTTCGACCTGTTGTGTGCTAGAAAACAGCCTCCTGATGAGGTGAGCCATATCTTTGTCGCGTTTTCCGCAGGTCGTTTAATGGCGACGTGAATATGGACGGGCTCACCGTTCTCGCCGACCCAGAAGAAGAGGATGTATGGGCCGAACTCGAGAACCTTAGACATAGGCCTTGCTCTCTTCTCGGGCGAGGCGGTAAATGAGAGGCGCGTTGTTCTTCACGATCTCGGTGAGGGAGGCAAGCTCGGCAGCGGTGAAGCCTTCCGCTGATCGCCACTGGCAGTGCGGCAGGAAGCACGTAGCGCTGTCGAATCCGCCGTCGACGGGGCGCTCGACGGAAATCTGCACTGTCTGATCAGCGAGAATGCCCGAATGGGCGATCTGAGTATCGTCGGCAAGTTTGATGTAGTTGTACATCATGGGAGACCTCCGCGCTTTGCCTCGACAGCTTTTCCGACATTGTATCACGCTCTGTACCTTGGCGGTTGACCCCTGGGCAACGCAGACGGCGGGCTGCATATGCGGGCATGCCGAGTGGGACGCCGTCGAGCGCTACCTCAGCGTGTAGGGCGTTCCGCTCGACGGCAAAAGGGGCTGAGGCAGGGCGCCTCGGCCTCCCAAGACGTCGCAGATGCTGGCGCGGGGCGATTGCGGGCGCTTTTGCCCGAGCGACCGACAACGCCCTCTTTCCATCCACCATTCCGAAAAGCTGGATGAAAAGAGGGCGTTGTCGGTGCTTTGAGCCCCGAAAACCACCGACAACGGTGCTTTCGCATCCACTTTTCTCGGGAAATCGCCGATAACGGCCTCGTTTCATCCAGAATCACCTGAGGGGTGGATGGAAAAGCGCCGTTGTCGGTAACGCTGTCGACGACCGACAGGTGGGGCGACAGGCGAGGTGACAGGCAGGGCGCGGAGTCGAAGGATCTGGCTGCGAGGGGGCTGCTCATGCGGGCGCATCGCGCTCGGGGCCAGATCCTTCGACTCGCTTCGCTCGCTCAAACGCTCCTATAACGTCAAGGGGCAGTTCGCGCGGGCCCGCCGTCGGCGCCGGAGGCGCCCGCGAGACGCGCGAGGTCGCGCCTGAGGGCATGGAACACCTGGCGCGCGATGTAGCGCTTG
>NZ_JAAKEE010000033.1:0-28033 GCF_011038995.1 Adlercreutzia sp. ZJ242 | reverse complement strand
CCGCCGGCCGCGAGCGTGGCGGGCATGTCGGCCGAGGTGCGCTATGCTGCCGCCGTCGACTCCGGAATGGCCGGAACGGGCTGGTAGGAGATCGGGAGAGCATGGCCCCCATCAAAGTTACGCCGTCCGCCAGCAAAATGGCGAAGATTCGCACTTGCGCGACCATCAGCCGCGCGCTATACTATTCAAGCTGTTTAATCAAGAGAGGGAATTCCCTCCACCTGTTTCGGCGCTGATCGCAGCTGATGGGTCGTTTGAATAGGCCACCTCGCGTGGCAGCATCATGACGACCCGCACGCATCGCGCCTGCGGGTTCTTTTATGTGCACGTGCACAGAAGGAGGTGAGCGCGATAGCTGCTCAAGAGCCCCGGCTCAACGACGAGATCACCGTGCGTGAGTGCCGTCTGATCGACTTCGACGGGAACCAGATGGGCGTCTACCCCACGTCCCAGGCCCTGCGCATCGCTGAGAGCGCCGGACTTGACCTGGTGGAGATCGCACCCAACGCCGAGCCGCCGGTGTGTCGCATCATGGACTACGGCAAGTTCAAGTACGATCAAGCCATCAAGGCCAAGCAAGCGCGCAAGAACCAAACCAAGATCGAGATCAAGGAAATGAAGTTTCGCCCGAAGATCGACGTGGGGGACTACACCACCAAGAAGAAGCACGTGCTTCGTTTCCTCGACGCCGGCAACAAGGTGAAGATCACCATCATGTTCCGCGGGCGCGAGATGGCGCATCCGGAGCAGGGTCTGTCCATCCTGGAGCGCCTGGCTGACGATCTCAAGGACGTTGCGGTCATCGAGAACCAGCCCAAGATGGAGGGCCGCAACATGCACATGCTCATCGCTCCTCTGCCCGCTGCGGCAAGGAAGAAGAAGGAAAACGAAAAGCAAGAAGGGAAGGACGAATAACATGCCCAAGATGAAGACTCATCGCGGCACCGCCAAGCGTTTCCGCGTCACCGGCTCCGGCAAGATCATGCGCGCCAAGGCCTACAAGAGCCACATCATGACCAAGAAGAGCCAGAAGCGCAAGCGCAACTTCCGCCATGAGACGGAGCTCGCCAAGGCCGACAACAAGGTCGTGGCTCGCAACCTCGGTCTTCGCTAGTTCAAAAGGAGTGATTGAAGAATGCCTCGTGTAAAGCGCTCGGTTCACGCACGCAAGAAGCGTCGTACTGTCCTTAATCGTGCCAAGGGTTACTACGGCGCGAAATCCCGTTCCTATCGTGCCGCGAAAGAGCAGGTCCAGCACTCGCTCCAGTACATGTACCGCGACCGCCGCAACAAGAAGCGCGACATCCGCCGCCTGTGGATCACCCGCATCAACGCGGCTGCCCGCCTGAACGGCCTGTCCTACTCCGTGTTCATGAACGGCCTCAAGAAGGCCGGCGTCGAGCTCGACCGCAAGGTGCTCGCCGACATGGCCGTGAACGACCCGGCCGCCTTCACCGCGATCGTCGAGGTTGCGAAGAAGGCCCTGTAGTTGTTTCGCCGTTGCTGACGCAACGGCGAACGACTCGATGCTGCGAGGCCCCGAGGCACTTGTCCTTGGCGCTCCGAGCGAGGTTCGCGTACCGAAGTACGCTTCACCTCGCTCTCACGCCAATTACAAGCACCTCGGGGCCTCTCGCTGACTTTGGCCAGCAAAGCGATTCTTTCGTTATCAATAAGGGAGGACCCCGGTCTGGTTGCCAGACCGGGGTCCTGCTGCTTGGCGTGCTTGGACGGCGCCCGGGCGCCTGCCCTGCTAGGCGCCTGCGGCCTGCATCTTCTCCTCGAGGGCGGCGAAGGCGGCCTCGATGTCCTCCTCGGCCTCCTCGTCCTCGTCCGCGTGGCAGAACGGCACGGCTCCCATGAGCGTGTGGCTGATGTAGGACTGGACCACCTCGCGCGAGGAGCCGGCAGCGCCGGCAACCACCTCCACGCCGGCGGCGCACAGCTCGTCGGCCATGTCGATGTCGATGCCCGAGGTGATGAGGGCGTCGAAGCCCAGGTCGATGATGAGGCGCGCGCCCTCGTGGCTCGTGATGCCGTTGTTCGGCAGGTTCCTGCAGTCGACGATGATGCCCCGCTCGATGGTATAGCACATGAAGCTGTCACATCGAGCGGCGTGCGCCGAGGCGACGAGCCCGTCGCAGGCAACGGCAATCTTCATGAACGTTCCTTTCCCCAACTGTTGCGTTACACGATACTCGCAGCCCGTCGCAGGGCGCGCGATGAGGCGGTGAGCGGGGAAATTAGAGCGCTCAGTTGCTAGCGCCTCTTGCGGCGCTGCTCGGCTACGACGGCGCGGTGCGCGCGGCCGGGACGCAGGTCAGACGCGCCGCGCGCGCCCTTGCGCGCCGCGGGCTTGCCGGCCGGGCTGGCCTTGCCGGACGGCTTCGGCTTGCCGGCGGCCTTGCCCTTCGGCGCGCGCTCGGGCTTGCCTGCGGCCTTGGCCTTGCCGGTCGGCTTCGCCGGGGCTGCGGCCAGGGCTGCGGCGGGCTTGCCGGCGGCCTTCTTCCGCCTGCCCTTCGCCGCCTTGCCCGCGCCGGCGGCCTCGGCCGCGGCCCGCTCCTCGGCGGCGCGCTCGCGGGCCCGCTCCTTCTTGCGGCTCTTCTTCGCCAGCTCGCGCGCGGCCTGGGCGAGCTCGGGGTCGTGCTTGGCGGCGACGCGCGTGGCGCGCGCGGCAGCCTCGGCCGCCGCGGCCTCGAGGTCGAAGCCGGCCACCTCGATGACGGGGATCTTGCGCTTCGTGAACTTCTCGATGGCGGCGAGCTCGGCGGCGTTCTCGGGGCTCGCGAACGACACGGCGAAGCCGCGCGCGCCCGCGCGGCCCGTGCGCCCGATGCGGTGCACGTAGTCCTCGGGCTGGGTGGGCAGGTCGTAGTTCACCACGTAGGCCACGTCCTCCACGTCGATGCCGCGCGCGAGCACGTCGGTCGCCACGAGGATGTCGGTGGCGCCCGAGGCGAAGTTGTCGAGCGCGCGGCGGCGCTGGTTCTGCGAGCGGTCGGAGTGGATGGCCTCGGCCACGAAGCCGGCGCGCTTGAGCTTGCGGCACGCCGCGTCGGCGCGGTGGCGCGTGCGGGCGAACACGATGACACGCTTGTGCCCGCGCTCGCGCAAAAGCGCCGTGAGCAGGGCGGGCTTCAGGGTGTGCGGCACCTCGGCGACGTACTGGTCCACGGTGTCGGCCGTCTCGCCCTTGACGGCGATCTGCACGAGTGCGGGGTCGCGCAGAAGCGAGCCCACTTGGCTCATGATCGACTGGTCCACGGTGGCCGAGAACAGAAGCGTCTGGCGCGTGGCGGGCGTGGCGGCCACGATCTTGGTGACGGAGGGCAGAAAGCCCATGTCGAGCATGCGGTCGGCCTCGTCGAGCACGAGCACCTCCACCTCCGACAGGCTGACGGCCGCCTGCCCCATGAGGTCGAGCAGGCGCCCCGGCGTGGCGATGAGCACGTCGACGCCGCGCGCGAGGCGCTGGATCTGCGGCGTGAGCGACACGCCGCCCACCACGCTCCCGAGGCGGTGCCCGGTGCGCTTCCCGATGGCCGTGCACACCTCGTCGATCTGCGCGGCGAGCTCGCGCGTGGGGGTGACCACGAGCATGCGCGGGCGCTTGGGCTTCGCCTTCTTCGGCAGGCGTGCGAGGGCGGGCAGCGAGAAGGCGGCGGTCTTGCCCGTGCCCGTCTTGGCGGCGGCGATCACGTCGCGCCCCTCGAGCACGAGCGGCACGGCCTGGGCCTGCACGGGGGTGGGCGCGGTGTATCCGAGGTCGTCGACGGCCGCAAGCGCGGCGGCTGGCAGGCCGAGTTCGGCAAACGTTGTCATGTCCGGGTTGTTCCTTTCGATGGCGCCCGCGCCTCAAGTCTGCGCGGGCGCGGGTCAGCTAGCGGATGTGGGCGGGCTTGCGCCCCCAGTAGAAATGCAGGAAGTGCTTCTTGCGCAGCCTCACGTCGGTCGAGGGCTCCAGCTCGACGAGCTTGAACGTGGCGCGCGTGATGTCGAGCGCCGCGTCGGGCTTGCGCAGGAACGACGCGTTGACGAGCATCGCGTGCGTCGACTCGGGGTGCGCGTTCACGTGGCGCAGCGTGTCCACGAGCTCGCGCGCCGTGGTGGCGTGCAGGGCCGCGCCCGCCGCGGTGAGCATGCGCACGTTGGCCTTCTCCTGGCCGTAGGCGCGCCCCATGAGGATCATGGGGACGCCCGCGCAGAGGCACTCGGTCACCGTGAGGCCGCCTGACTTGCAGATGACCAGGTCGCTCGCAGCCATGAGCGCGGCCATGTCCTCCACGTACCCGAGCACCGTGACGTTGGCGAGCTCGTGGTCGGCCACGAGACGGCGCGCGTGGCGCGCGTACTCGTCGTCGCTTCCCGCCACGATCACGAGGTGGATGCCCGAGAACGTGTGCAGGTAGGGGATGAGCTGGTCAAGCGCCTCGCGGAAGTGCACGTAGGGCCGCGGCAGCTTCGCGCCGGCGAGCGCGAGCACCACGTGCGCGTCATCCGGCAGCGCAAACTGCGCGCGCGTCTGGGCGCGGTCGTAGTCGGTGCGGAAGGCCGGGCGCGTGGGGATGCCCGAGATGAAGATGCGGTCCTCGGGCACGCGGCGCGGGCGCAGCGTCTCGGCCATGTACTCGTTCGCCACGCAGAACAGGTCGGTGTGCAGGTGCGGCCACATCCCCTCCACCTCGTAGTCGGTGGGGACGCACACGATGGGGAAGGACTGGCCCGTGATCATGCGCGCGCTCACGGCCACGTTGGCGGCCACGATGTGCGTGCACACGATGGCGAGCGGGCGCACCGTGCGCACGTACTCGGTGAACTTGGGGTACATGACGCGCGCCCATGCGGTGCCGCCTGCCCACAGAAGCCGCCCGGTGAGGGTGTAGCGCCAGGTGAGGTCGTAGTAGGGGCGCGTGAAGCCCGTGAACATGGAGGCGGTCCGATCGCCGTTGAACACGATGCGCCCGAAGTCGAGGACGTCGAGCACCTCGACCTTCAGGTTGCCGGGGACGTCGATGCCGAGCGCCGCGGCCTCCGCGGCGTCGTCGCGCACGAGCTCCATGGCTTGGGCGACGGCGTTGGCGGCGCTGCGATGCCCCGAGCCCACGGAGGCATGCACGATGAGCACGCGGGGCTCGCGGTCGGCTTCGACTTCGCTCGATGCACCTGAAAGGCTGAGTTCCTGAGATTCCATGTGCCTATAATACCGCATTTTGCATGCCGCCGTCGCCCTGCGCCCCCTAACGGGCGCCCGCTTTGGTAACATAGCTGCTCAGTCTGGCAAAGGTTTGCGAAGGAGCTTTCGTGCTTAATAATACATTGACCGCCTGCGAGGGGACGGCGGCGCGCGTTGAGGCGGTTCGGCGCGGCGCCGGCGTGGCGGTGCTCGTGCCCTGCTACAACGAGGCGGTGACCATCGGCAAGGTGGTCGACGACTTCCGGCGCGTGATGCCGGAGGCGGCGATCTACGTCTACGACAACAACTCCACCGACGGCACGGCGCAGATCGCCCGCGAGCACGGGGCGCTCGTGCGCACCGAGAGCCGCCAGGGCAAGGGCAACGTGGTGCGCTCGATGTTCCGCGAGGTGGAGGCCGACTTCTACGTGATGGTCGACGGCGACGACACCTACCCGGCCGAGTCCGCGCCCGACCTGGTGGCGCCCCTGGCCGCGGGCGAGGCCGACATGACGGTGGGCGACCGCCTCTCGAACGGCTCCTACGGCGAGGAGAACGACCGCGCCTTCCACGGCTTCGGCAACGACCTGGTGCGCTGGCTCATCAAGCTCATCTACGGGTTCGCCTTCGAGGACGTGATGACGGGCTACCGCGCCTTCACGCGCCCGTTCGTCAAGACCATGCCGGTGATGTCGTCGGGGTTCCAGATCGAGACGGAGATCTCCATCCACGCGGTGGACAAGCGCTGGCGCGTCATCGACGTGCCGATCGACTATCGCGACCGCCCCGAGGGCTCCGAGAGCAAGCTGTCCACCTTCACCGACGGCGCCAAGGTGCTCGCGGCCATCGCGAGCCTGTTCAAGGACTGCCGCCCCATGGCGTTCTTCGGGTGGCTGGCGCTTCTGCTCGTGCTGATCGGGCTGGTGGCGGGCGTGCCGGTGGTCGCGGAGTTCTGGGCCACGGGCCTGGTGGAGAGGCTGCCCACCGCGGTGCTCGCGGTGGCGTTCGTGCTGTGCGGCGCGCTCTCGTTCACGGCCGGCCTCATCCTCGACACGGTGGCGAAGAACAGCCGCAAGCAGTGGGAGCTCGAGGTGTACCGGGTGTACCGCCGCTAGGGAGCGGCGAAGGGGAGCGTGACGCGCGGGATGCGCTCACGACGGCCGCGGTGGCCTGCCAGCTGGCTTCGGGCTTCGACCTGCGGGCCGTGGGATTGAGGCATGCGAAAGGGCGGGACCTCGTTGGTCGGGAGCTCCCAGCTGAGGCGCTCCTCAGGCGTTCGCGGTCTCGCCCTTGGCACGGCATCATAGCACGGCTGAGGCGCATGCGCGTATGCGCTCGTTTACATGCTTCTCCGCGAGATGTGCTTGTCCGTTTCGCCTGCTTCTCGCGCCGCGCCTTCCATAGCGCCGGCCGAGTCCGCGCCTGCGCGGCTTCGCGCCCGCGGGCAGCCCGTTTCGCGGCCCGTACGCAGGGTGTTCCCGTTCGCTTTGCGTGAAAAAGTCGCGCGATCGGCTTGCAAGCAAACGCGCTCTCTGGCATACTGGTACAGCTGTTTTCGCGAGAAGACGTTTGGTCCCCATAGTCTAGAGGTCAGGACGCGGCCCTTTCAAGGCTGAGACACGGGTTCGATTCCCGTTGGGGGCACCATGAGAGACGAGGGCCGATGTTCGCATCGGCCTTTTTCGTACACGCTCTCGGGTACGTTCTCATACGCGTCTCCGTGCGCGCTCTTCTCCGCCTTGCGGCGCCTGCGCCTTGCGGGTCGCCGCCGTCGCGCGCGAAAACGGTTGACCCGTTCGCTTGCCGTCAGAGGAGCCGCGCGTGAGAAAGCTCATCGACCAGATAATGAAGTTCGGCGTGGTGGGCGTCATCGCGTTCGTCATCGACTACGGGCTCATGGTGGCCCTGACGGAGCTCTTCGGCGTGAACTACCTCGTGAGCGCCACGATCTCGTTCATCGTGTCGGTGACGTTCAACTACTTCGCGTCCATGCGCTACGTGTTCACGCACAAGGAGGGCATGTCGCGCCGCCGCGAGTTCGTCATCTTCGTGGTGCTGTCGGTGATCGGCCTGCTCATCAACGACGCGCTCATGTGGTTGGGGACGGGCATGCTCGGCATCAGCTACCTCATCACCAAGATCTTCGCCACCGCCGTCGTGATGGTGTGGAACTTCGTGACGAGGAAGAAGTTCCTCGACGCCGGCGACGCGGGGAAGTAAGGCTCGAAGCCCTAGGTTGGCGCACTGCTGTGGTGCATGCTGGTCAGGGGTCGAGATATGTCGGGACGTTCGCCCGTCTTCTTCCTGTCATTCCGCTGTTGAGTTCTGCCTGAAGCCTCACGTGCGCGAGGTTACAGGTGTTCATCGGATGCCTCGTGGCGTGCTTTGCGCCGGCTTGTGACGTCATGATGAGATCACATTCGGGAAACGAGCTATGCGGGTTCTCGCATAGCGGAGCGGCTGCGTTCGCGCAAGCTGCTCGTTCGAGCTTTGTCTGCGGGTGATCATCATGACGAGACGTAAGAAGATTGGCATTGCGATAGTGGCGGCGTTGTGCGGCTGCGTCCTGTTGGCGCCGGCGACGTCCTCTGCCGATGACGAGGTGCTTCCCTCTGCGAATGCGCCTGCTGCCGTCGAGGACGAGGGCGAAGCGGTCGAGACGACGCCGTCGGCCGAGACGACGCCGGCCGAAGGGCCTTGCAGCGTGACCTTGCAATACTACGAGAACGTTGGATACGAGGATCCTGACGTGACACCGGGTGAAGATGGCCGCATTCTCCTCGGCGAGCGCGTCGTCTCAGGGCTGCATGAAGGCGATGTGCTGGACACGTGGGATTACGTCGTGAACATTCCGGGACATTTCTTCTTCGACGCGTGGCCGGCCAAGCTCACGGTCTCGAGTGATCCGGCGAACAACGTCATCAAGCTCTTTTACTTCAAGCTGTGGAACAACCAGTTCACCGTCAACTACTACTTGATGGAAGGCGCCGACCTCACGGCCGATACCTGGGCGGGCGCGCTCGCGCCGGAAGGTGTGGAGTTCATCAAGCTTGGGTCGGAGACGTTCACTGACGTTCGCTATGACAAGCTGGTTGAGGGCGACGCCTACGAATACGAGATTGACGGCACCTACGTCGTCGATGCGTACCCGAGCCAGATTCGCGTAGGGCTCAACCCCGACGAGAACGTCATCAACGTGCTGTACGTGCCGGATTCGATGAGGTTGCCCGACGACGTGCCGATTCCGGACACGATGGCGCCTGAACCCGACGACGCGATAACGCCTGATGACGAAACGCCGCCCTCAGCTCCGCCCTCCTCGTCATCTGCGTCCGGCTCGACGGGCTCGGCTGACGGGGCGTCCCCTGCGCTGCCTCCGGACGCCACGTTGGACGAAGACGAGCTGCACGAGCTTTTGACTGATGATTCCGATTCCCAAGACGTGCAAAACGACTTCCTCGGCACGGACGTCGGCGAAGGGGAGCTTGTCATCACCGACGAGATGCTCGCGAACCCGGTTGACCGGGAGCAGGCCCAGATTACCGTCGAAGCCTATCGGACCGGCTTGAGCCAGGGGTCTGCTTTGGCTGCAACTGGCGATGAGGCTGTCGGGCGGCTCGCTGTCGCTCTTGCGATCGCAGTCGCGGCCGCTGCCGTCTCGGGGTGTGCGATCGTACTCGTCGCTCGTCGTCGCAACAACGACGATAAAACCGATTCATGACGCGGGCTTTCTCCCAGCTCATTCTTCCATGAATCCTCTGCGCTCATTGCGTCGGAGATGTTGCTGGCGACAGAATGGCCGAACCGGCAAAGTCTGACGCGGGCGGCGCTCCTTCTTGGGAGGAGTGGTCGCCTATGATGGAGAAAGCTCTTTTCACCATGGCTGCTATAGCGGCTGTTGGAGAGTTTGTTCTTGACGTGTGGAAGGAATGCAGATCGCGAGCGGATGACGAAGGGAAGAGCGGTCGCCTCTCGTTGAGCGCGAAAAGGGCGTTTCGGCAGAAGATTCTGCCGAAATGGACGATGCGGGCGCGAAGCCCTGAGCACCGACAATGCCCTATTTCCATCCACGACTCTGGGAAGCTGGATGGAAAATGCCCGTTATCGGCGATTCGAGCCCCGAAAACCACCGACAACGGCGCTTTGGCATCCACTTTTCTCGAAAAAGCACCGATAACGGCCTTGTTTCATCCAGAATCGCTTGAGGGGTGGATGAAAAAACGTCGTTGTCGGTGGTTGGGCTGCAGGCACGCTCTTCTAGGGGCGCACCTCCTCTCCATTGGGCTGCAGACGCGCTCTTCCAGAGGCGCACCCCTTCTCCATAATTGAGGGGTGAAAAGCGAGCAGGTCAGCGCGCTTTCTTGCGGCTGACCTGCGGAAATGACCTGGTGCCCTCGACTGGATTCGAACCAGCGGCACCTTGCTCCGGAGGCAAGTGCTCTATCCCCTGAGCTACGAGGGCGGGGAGTCGCTTGTGCTGAGGCACGGGGACAACAAAGCCGTCTCATCCGCGGCGCCTCGCGAGCGAACCTGACCATATTACCAAATGCGCGGTGCGCTGCAAGCGAGAAACCCCGTTCGCCAAAATAAGGATAAACCGGGCGCACGCCGAAGGGGCGCCAGGCCACCGCGCGGGTTTGTTTCTGCGGAGTTGCGGTGCTTTGGGCGGGAGTCGTCGGGAAGCCTTAAAATGGTCGGGGCAACGAGACGGCTTGCCAGCATGGCAGCTGACGGCGCGATGGTCTGCCGATGCGCCGTCGTGCCAGCGCGGCGGTTTGATTACGCGATGATCCGCCGAAAAGGCGGTTTACAGGTTGAGGGGGAGCGTTCATGGACGAGAGCCAGGGTATGCGCGAGGCGGCTGGCAGCAAGACAGCAGCTGGCAAGACAGCGGCCAACGAAGCAACAGCCAACGAAGCAACAGCCAGCGAAGCGGCAGCTGGCGCGGCGGCGCGCGAGGTGGTGCGGATCGAGCGCATGAGCTACGGCTCGGCGGCGGTGGGGCGCCTGGCGAGCGGCAAGACCGTGTTCGTGGAGGGCGCCGCCCCGCAGGAGACCGTCGAGGTCCAGGTCACCGAGGAGAAGCCCTCCTTCGCCCGCGCCCGCATGACGCGCGTGCTCGAGCCGGCGCAGACGCGCGAGCTCCGGCCCGCCTGCGCGCGCGGCTGCGGGGGCTGCCCGTGGGCGCACCTCACCTACGCCGCGCAGCTCGAGGCCAAGCGCGCCTGCGTCGTCGACGCGCTCGTGCGCACAGCCCACATGGACGCCGCGCGCGCCGAGGAGCTCGTGGGGGAGTGCGCGCCGAGCAAGCGCCAGTGGGGCTACCGCAACAAGCTCGAGTTCGCCTGCGGCACCGACGCGGCGGGCCGCCTCACGCTGGGGTTCTTCCGCGAGGGCACGCACGACTTGGTGTCGGTCGACGCCTGCCCGCTCGCCGTCCGCTTCATCGAGCGCGCGCCGAAGGCCCTGCGCGGAGCGCTGCGCTACCTGCAGGGCTCGCAGGACCTGGGCATCTTCCGCGTGGGGGTGCGCGCGAGCCTGCGCACGAAGAGCACCGAGATCGCGCTGTGGACGCCGCCGAGCGCGTTCCCGCGCGCCGCGGTCGCCAAGACCCTGAAGGACGCCGTCAAGGCCACGTCGGTGGTGCGCGTGCTCGCCGAGCCGGGGTGCGCGCGCAAGGTGAAGAAGGTGGAGGTGCTCGACGGGCGCGGCCTGTGGGAGGAGAGCGTGTGCGACGCGCGCTTCCTCACGAGCGCGCCGTCGTTCTTCCAGGTGAACACCGCCCAGGCCGAGAAGCTCGTGAGGCTCGTCATGGAGGGGCTCGAGGTTTCCCCGGGCATGTACGTGGCCGACCTGTACGCGGGCGGCGGCACGTTCTCCATCCCGCTCGCGCAGGCGGGCGCCGACGTGGTGGCCGTCGAGGTGGCGGGCTCGTCCGTGCGCGACCTGCGCCGCAACGCGGACGCGAACAAGGTGTTCGTGGAGGCCGTCTGCGGCGACACCGCGCGCGAGCTGCCCGATCTCGGCGAGCTCGACGCGCTCGTGGTGGACCCGCCGCGCGCGGGGCTCGCCCGCGGCGTGGTGGACTCGATCGCGGCCGCGGGCCCCGCGCGCGTGGCGTACGTGAGCTGCGACCCCCAGACCTGGGCGCGCGACGTCGCGCTCTTCGAGCAGCGCGGCTACCGCCTCGTGAGGGCCACCCCCGTCGACCTCTTCCCGCAGACCTACCACGTGGAGACCGCGAGCATCCTCGCACGTGAAGATTGCTAGGTTTTTGCCCGTCGGGCCTTCATTGTTGGTAGAATTTCAGATCGTATGTGATTAGTTCTAATGGCGCATGCGCGCGACGGCGGGCCCCGGGCGGGTTCGCGGCGGGTCCCGGCGGACCTGGGCGCGCGGGCGCCGCTGACGGAAGAGGAAACGCTATGGCACTCTACACCCCCGCGTACCAGCCCACCGGCGACGAGATCGCGGTGCTCACCACGTCGAAGGGCACCATCCGCGTGCAGCTGGCCGGCAAGGACGCCCCCATCCACGTGGGCAACTTCGTCGAGCTCGCGCAGAAGGGCTTCTACGACAACCTCAAGTTCCACCGCTACGTGCCGGGCTTCGTCATCCAGGGCGGCTGCCCCACCACGCGCGACCTCACGTCCGAGCAGGTGATCAACGAGGGCTCGCGCCGCGGCTGCGGCACCGGCAACCCGGGCTACTCCATCAAGGAGGAGTTCACCACCAACCCGCACAACGAGCACAACGACGGCACGCTGGCCATGGCCCGCTCGTCCAACCCCAACTCCGCGGGCTCGCAGTTCTACTTCTGCCTGGGCGCCCAGCCCATGCTCGACGACGGCTACACGGTGTTCGGCCAGACCGTCGAGGGCATGGACGTCATCGGCAAGCTGCGCGTGGGCGACGTCATCGAGTCCGTCGTGATCGAGAACGCAGCCGAGTAGGACGCCTCCTCTTCGGCACAGTCAACTAAGATCAGAGGAACAAAGTGAACAACGAGCTATTCAATCGAGCCAACGCCCAGTACCAGCAGCGTGACTTCCAAGGCGCGCTCATCGGGTTCACCGACTGCCTGCAGGACGCCAGCGCCCCGCTCGCTCCCGGCGAGATGGGCCTTCTGTACCACCGCATCGGCAACTGCCTGGTGAAGCTGAAGAACCCCGCCGAGGCCATCCAAGCCTACACGCAGGCCACGGCCGACGCGGCCTACGGCGCGCTCGGCACGGTGGAGTGCAACCTCGGCATGGCGTACGCCTCGCTGCGCGACTACGAGAACGCGGTGGGCCGCTTCGAGGCCGCGGTGGCCGACGACGGCTACGACACGCCGTTCAAGGCGTACATGGGCATGGGCAACGCTCTGATGAAGCTCGGCAAGAGCGCCGAGGCGGGCGTGGCCTTCCGCGAGGCCGCGCTCGACGAGGCCAACCCCGATCCCACGCGCGCGCTGCTGAACCTGGGCGTGTGCTTCATGGCGCTCAACCGCCCCGCCGACGCGGTGGCCTCCTACGAGAGCGCGCTGCAGTTCGACATGGCTCCCGACACGCGCAACAAGCTGCTCGCGAGCCTCGGCCAGGCGCACGTGGCCTGCGGCCAGATGGAGAAGGCCGTCGAGGCGTTCGAGGGCGCCATCGCCGACAAGACCTACTTCCTGTCCGACTCCGCGAGCGTCGACTACCAGCGCGCGGTAGGTGCGGTGGCCCAGGGCACCTCCGAGCTGACGCAGGTGCTCGACCTGGCCGACATCTCGGGCCTCGACGTGTCGGCTGACGGCGACCCCCTCTACGAGGACGACTACGCCGCCGACCCCTTCTACTACGACGAGGGGTACGACCAGAACGCGGGCGCCTACCCGGGCTACGTCGGCGCCTACCAGGGCGACGAGGACCGCTTCTTCAACGCCTCCGAGGAGGAGCTCGAGCAGTGGTCGCGCGGCCTGGCCAAGCAGGACCGCAAGCGCCGCAACGTGGGGCTCAAGATCCTCGTTGCGCTCATCGTGGTGATCGTGCTGGCGTTCGCCGGCGCGGTGTTCGCCTACAGCCAGGGCTACGGCTTCCCCACGCAGGAGACCGTGGCCAAGCAGCTGTTCGCCGACCCCGAGGCGGCCAAGGCGAGCCTGTTCGCGAACATGGACGAGGTCGACATCGACTCCATGCTCGACCCGGTGGTGACCGACGCGGACGCCACCGTCGACGGCGTGAACCGCTCCATGAGCGACTCGGAGGTGTTCGTCACGGCCTCCACCGAGCAGGGCGGCGACGTGACGTACCGCCTGAGCATGGTGCGCGACATGATCGGCTGGAAGATCTCCAACGTGGAGCTGTACTTCCCCAGCCAGAACTAGGAAGACGCGGCGGCTGCGGGCCGCCGCGCTTGACTTCGAGCATCGGCGGCGCCCCGGGCGGGCCCTGCGCCCCTCCGCGCGCGTCGCCAGCTAATAGAGAGACGAGATCGAAAGGAAACCCATGGCAATCCAGAAGACCTACTCCATGATCAAGCCGGACGGCGTGCGCAACGGCCACATCGGCGAGATCGTCAACCGCTTCGAGCGCGCCGGCCTCACCGTCGAGCGCATGGAGCTCGGCATGGTCACCCCCGAGCAGGCGAAGGCCAACTACGCCGAGCACGAGGGCAAGCCGTTCTACGAGGGCCTCATCGCCTACATCACCTCCGGTCCGGTTGTGAAGATGGTCATCTCCGGCGAGGGCGCCGTCGCCAAGTGCCGCTCCCTCATGGGCGCCACCAACCCGGCTGAGGCTGCCCCCGGCACCATCCGCGGCGACTTCGGCCTGATCATGGACGAGAACGTGATCCACGGCTCCGACAGCCCCGAGTCCGCCGAGCGCGAGATCGGCATCTTCTTCGCGTAGGAAGTTTCGCTTGCCCTGACGGGACAAGCGAACCGCTTGACGCTGCGAGGCCCTGACGCACCCACCCTTGCCGCTCCAAGCGCAGCTCACGTACGAAGTACGCTTCGCTGCGCTTTCACGGCAATGGCGGGCGCCTCAGGGCCTCTCGCTGTCTTCAAGCGGCCATCGGACGTGACCTTGCCGGTGGCGATCAGGTCTCTTTCGAGGCGTCGGCCTTTTCGTTTTGGCCGCTAGGCAGAATGTTGCGGGCCGTGAGCAGGCGCGGGGTTTATCATGGGGTCACGCGACAACCCCAAGACGAGACAAGGACACGCGCGTATGCTCTATCGAGTCATCGATGCGAGCGAGCTTCCCTCGCTGGTGTCGGCTTTCATGGAGACGTATGAGGTGGTGGCGCCTGTGCGCAGCGGGCGCAGCTATGCCTTCGAGGTTATCGAGTCGTTCGACGACATCGTGCTCGACTACCCGACCACCATCACGTCGCTCAAGAAGTACTACCTTCCCCCGCGTGAGACGCTGTTCGAGTTCGACAAGGACGGCAACGAGGTGCGCGACTTCGAGATGCGCGTCAAGCCGCGCGTGCTCTTCGGCGCGCACGCCTGCGACATCAACGCGCTGAACTGCCTGAACAGCGTGTTCGAGGACGCGCGCTACCCCGACCCCTACTACGAGGCGCACAAGGCGGCCACCATGGTGGTGGGCGTGAGCTGCATGCCGTCTGAGGGCTGCTTCTGCCATCTGCTCGACTCCGACGAGGCGCGCAACGGCTACGACCTGTTCCTGCAGGACATCGGGGACCGCTACCTGGTGTCCATCGGCAGCGTCGAGGCGGCCAACATCCTCGAGAGCGCGTGCAGCCCGCGCGAGGCCACCGACGAGGACCGCATCGCGTTCCGCCAGGCCACGCGCCGCCGCCAGGCCGCGTTCAACCCCGAGATCCCCGACATCCAGGAGATCCCCATGCTCATGGACGCCTTCCACTCCGACCCGTTCTGGGAGGAGCTCGGAGGGCGGTGCCTCTCGTGCACGGCGTGCTCGAGCGTGTGCCCGACGTGCTACTGCTTCGACATCTGCGACACGCTCGACCCCGACGGCAAGTCCGGGCGGCGCGAGCGCGTGTGGGACGCCTGCACGAGCCCGCAGTTCGCGCAGGTGGCCGGCGGGTACAACTTCCGCGCCGACGGGCGCAACCGCGTGCGCCACCGCATGTACCACAAGCTCAACGGCTTTCTGTCCGCTCACGACCGCAACCTCTGCGTGGGCTGCGGGCGCTGCGTGTACGCCTGCAAGGCCGACATCTCGCCCATCGAGGTGCTGAGGTTCTTCGAGCGAAAGGGGGCCGAGAATGCCTAGGAGCACCAGCGTGGTCGTGCGCCCCTTCCGCGACTCAGGCGCGCCGCAGACCGGCGCCGAGATGATGCGCGCGAACCCGTACCGCCCGTGGCCGGCGCGCATCACGAGCATCACCGAGCTCACCGCCACCGAGAAGCTCTTCGAGTTCCGCCTCGTGGACGAGCGCATCCGCAACGCGTTCCACCACGAGCCCGGGCAGTTCGTGGAGGTGTCCATCTTCGGCGTGGGCGAGGCGCCCATCTCCATCACGAGCTCGCCGTCGAAGAGCGGCTTCATCGAGCTGTGCGTGCGCCGCGCCGGCACGTTCACCGAGCGGCTGCACCAGATGCAGTGCGGCGACATCGTGGGCATCCGCGGGCCCTACGGGCGCCCGTTTCCCTTCGAGCAGATGAAGGGGCACGACATCCTGCTCGTGGCGGGCGGCCTCGGCATCGCGCCTCTGCGCTCGCTCATCAACAACATCCACGACGAGCGCTCCGAGTTCGGGCGCGTCACCATCATCTACGGGTCGAAGAGCCCCTCCGAGGTGATGTTCCGCAGCCAGTTCGAGATGTGGCGCCACCGCAAGGACTTCGACCTGTATCTGACGGTCGACCATCCCGACGAGACGTGGGACGGCGAGGTGGGCCTGGTCACCAAGCCCTTCGAGCACCTTGAGATCGACGCGTCGAGCACGTACGGCGCGGTGTGCGGGCCTCCGGTCATGTACAAGTTCGTGGTCGAGGAGATGCGCAAGAAGGGCATCAGCTACGACCACATCTACATGAGCTTCGAGCGGCACATGAAGTGCGGCATGGGCAAGTGCGGCCACTGCCAGATCGGGCACCAGTACTGCTGCATCGACGGGCCCGTGTTCAACTACTGGGAAGCCAAGAACATTCAGGGGTCGATGTAAATGCAGAACTTGACGAACAGCGCCGAGGGGGCGCGCATGCCGCGCGTGGTATTCGTGGGGCTTGCGAGCTGCTTCGGCTGCCAGATCAACATCACGAACGCCGAGGCCCACCTCGTCGACGTGCTCGGGCAGATCGACCTGCGCTACTGGCAGCTCACGCACTCCGAGCCCATGCCGGAGGAGTTTGACGTGGCCGTCGTCGAGGGCGCCGTCACCACCGAGGAGGCCGTGGGCACGCTGCTCGAGGTGCGCCGCCGCGCGTCGGCGGTCATCAGCATCGGCGCGTGCGCCGCCACGGCGGGCATCCCCGGCATGGCAGCGGAGGGCTACCTGACGCGCCCCGTGCAGGTGTACGGCGAGCACGTCCCCGAGGCGTGCGGCACCATGTGCGCGCCGCGCCCGGTGAGCTCGGTGATCGACGTCGACTTCGAGGTGGCGTGCTGCCCGGTCGACCCTCTCGAGTTCGTGCGTGTGCTCCAGCAGGCGCTCTACGGCTCGAACAGCTTCCGCCGCACTTCGACGCTGTGCGGCGAGTGCAAGCGCAACGAGCGCGGCTGCTTCTACGGCCGCGAGACGCTGTGCCTGGGGATGGTGACGCGCTCTGGCTGCGGCGCGCGCTGCCCGAACCTGGGGCGCCCCTGCAACGGGTGCGCGGGCCTCTCGCCGGACGCGAACGTGCCCGGCGCGCGGCGCGTCTGCGAGCGCTCGGGCGTGCCGGTGGCGCGCTTCGACGAGGCGCTCGAGATGTTCAACCAGACAAACCCCGCCATTTCCGCCTAGCTGCCAGCTGCGCACGTCAGCTGCCGCACGAGTGAAGGACGTTTGAGCTATGAGCAAAACCGCCATATCCGTGGATCACGTCGCCCGCATCGAGGGGCACGGCGACATCCGCCTGGTCATCGAGAACGGCGAGGTCACCTCGTGCGAGCTCGCCGTGGTGGAGCCCGCGCGCCTGTTCGAGAGCATGGTGCGCGGCCGCTACTTCGAGGAGGTGCCCTACATCGCCTCGCGCGTGTGCGGCATCTGCTCGTCGAGCCACGTGGTCACCGACCTGCGCGCCATCGAGCAGGCCTTCGGCGTCGAGGTGTCCGACCGCACGCGCGCGCTGCGCGAGCTTCTGGTGTACGGGAGCTACCTGCAGAACCACGCGACGCACCTGTTCGTGTTCGCCGCGCCCGACTTCCTGGGCCACAAGAGCGTGTTCCCGCTGGCCGACGCCAACCCGGAGCTGTTCGACGACGCGCTCTCGCTGAAGGCGCTCGGCAACGAGCTGTGCACGAAGGTAGGCGGGCGCTCCATCCACCCCATCACGGCGGTGGTGGGCGGCTTCACGCACGAGATCTCGTCTGACGAGTACCTCGAGCTGGCCGAGAAGCTCGAGGCCGCGCAGCCCTTCGCGCTGGCCGCGGTCGACCTGTTCAACGACTTCGACGTGATCGACGTGCAGACCGAGGGCGACATGCTCGCCATGGTGGCGCCGGGCGCCTACCCGGTGATCGACTCCGACACGGCGCGCTTCGTGCGCAGCGGCGTGGAGTTCGACGCCGCCCGCGTGGACGAGGCCATCGAGGAGTACGCGGTGGGCCACTCGGCGGCGTTCTGCGCGCGCGTGCGCGCGACGGGCGCGCCCTACATGACGGCGGCGCTCGCGCGCATCAACGCCTCGTGGAGCGAGCTGTCCCGCACGGCCCGCTTCGCGGCGGCCAAGGCGGGGCTGCGCCCGCCCGAGTACAACCCGTTCGCCAACAACGTGGCGCAGGCGGTCGAGATCGTGGACGCGCTCGAGCGGTGCGCGGCGCTGTGCCGGCGCCTGGCCGAGCCGGCGGGCGCGGCGTTCGCGGGCTCGAG
Organism: Adlercreutzia sp. ZJ242; assembly: GCF_011038995.1. Taxonomy (NCBI): domain Bacteria; kingdom Bacillati; phylum Actinomycetota; class Coriobacteriia; order Eggerthellales; family Eggerthellaceae; genus Adlercreutzia; species Adlercreutzia sp. ZJ242. The sequence goes on along the minus strand of NZ_JAAKEE010000033.1, from coordinate 9,888 downwards.
CGAGCCGGCGGCGTTCGAGGTGCGCGCGGGCCGCGGCGTCGGGTTCACGGAGGCCCCGCGCGGCGCGCTGTTCCACGAGCTCGAGCTCGACGACGACGGGCGCGTCCTGCGCGCGAGCATCATGACGCCCACGGCGCAGAACATCGCGAACCTCGAGGCCGACATGCGCCAGCTCGCCGGGAAGCTCGTCTCGGCCGGGGAGTCGCAGGAGGTCATCCAGCTCGAGGTGGAGAAGCTCGTGCGCGCCTACGACCCCTGCCTGAGCTGCAGCGTCCACTAGGGAGGCGCGAGCGCGCCGCTGGTTGCGCCTGCGGCAGGCCGCGGCGCTGAGCTGGCGGGGCGCCTTCGGGCGCGCGAGCGGAACGCGTCGTGCGAGGCGCTCTCGGGCGCGCATGCGGCCTGCGTCGCGCATGCGCCGCGCGCGTGCGCGAGGATTGTTCCCCCTGTGGATTTTCACCTGCGGTTGAGGGGCTATGATAGAATTTTAGTCTATCTGTACGACCCAATCAGAAGGGTAATTTCGCATGTCCTTCTTAGACGCGTTCTCGAGTCTGACCGGTCAGATGTCCGCCGACATGGCCATCGACCTCGGCACTGCCAACACGCTTGTCGCCATCACGGGCGAGGGCATCGTCATCAACGAGCCCTCGGTCGTCGCCATAGAGAAGAGCACGCACCGCGTGCTCGCCGTGGGCCATGAGGCCAAGAACATGATAAACCACACGCCCGACGCGTTCTCGGCGGAGCATCCGCTGAAGGACGGCGTGATCGCCGACTACGACGTCACGGAGGCCATGCTCTCCGCGTTCATCAACAAGGCGTCCGAGCGCAAGTACCCCTGGCAGCCCAAGCCCCGCATCGTCATCTGCATCCCGTGCGGCGCCACCTCGGTGGAGAAGCGCGCGGTGTTCGAGGCGGCCATCCAGGCCGGCGCGCGCCAGGCCTACCTCATCGAGGAGCCCATGGCGGCCGCGATGGGCGCTGACCTGCCCGTCACCGAGCCGACGGGCTCGATGGTCGTCGACATCGGCGGCGGCACCACGGAGGTGGCCGTCATCTCGCTCGGCGGCATCGTCACCTCCAGCTCGCTGCGCCTGGCGGGCAACCGCCTCGACGAGGCCATCGCCATGCACCTGCGCGACCTGCTCGGCATCAAGATCGGCGAGCGCACGGCCGAGATCATCAAGATCAAGATCGGCTCCATCCTGCCGTTCGAGGACGGGCGCGAGCGCGACATGATCATCTCGGGCCAGGACGTCTACACCGAGCAGCCCAAGGAGGTCACCATCCAGTCGGAGGACGTGCGCGCGGCCCTGCAGGCGCCCATCGAGGAGATGGTCATCCACATCAAGGACACGTTCAAGACCACCAACCCCGACCTGGCCTCGGACATCATCCAGAACGGCATCCTGCTCACGGGCGGCGGCGGCCTGCTGTCGGGCCTCGACCGCTACCTCACCGACAAGCTCGAGATCCCCGTGTGGGTGTCCGAGACGGCGCTCACCAACGTGGTGTCGGGCTGCCTGAAGGTGCTCGAGACGCCCACGGCGCTGCGCCAGACGCTCATGCGCTCCAAATAGGGCTCCGCGTCTCCGCATGGCGTTGAACTTCCAAGACAGAGGATCGGCATCCGCCACGCGGGTGCTTCTCGTCGTGCTCGTGGTCGTCTCCGTCGCGTGCATGACGATCTACGCGCGCGAAGGCGCCGGCGGGCCCCTGCACGCGGTGCAGAGCGCGTTCGCGGGAGTCGCCGCGCCGTTCAAGGCGGCGGGCACGGCGGTCGGCGCGGCGGGGGAGGGCGCCGCTGAGGCGGTGGCCGACGCCACGGCCTCCGAGGAGACGCTCACGGCCCTGCGCGAGCGCAACGCCGAGCTCACCGAGCTCGTCACGCAGGCCGAGGAGTACCGCCTCGAGGCGGAGCGCCTGAGCGGCCTGCTCGAGCTCAAGAGCAAGTACCAGGTCGACGGCGTGTCGGGGCGCGTGATCGGGCGCTCCACCGACGCGTGGAACCAGCGCGTGACCATCGACGTGGGCACGTCCGACGGCGTGGAGCCGGGCCTCACCGTGATGGGGCCCGCGGGCGTGGTCGGCCAGGTGGTGTCGGCGAGCCCGGGTTCCGCCGAGGTGCGCCTGCTCACCGACCCGCAGTCGGGCGCGGCCGCCGTGGTGCAGTCCTCGCGCGCCGAGGGCGTGGTGCGCGGCTCTTTGGCGGGCCTGCTGTATTTGGAGAACGTCGACGCCGACGTGACGCTCTCCGTGGGCGACGTGGTGCTCACGAGCGGTCTGGGCGGGAGCTACACGCGCGGCCTGCTCATCGGCACCATCGTGCGCGTGGACGGCAACGCCAACGACGGCACGCGGCGCGTGATCGTGTCGCCGAACGAGCAGGCCACCTCCTTCGAGGAGGTCATCGTGGTGAAGAGCGCCGCAGCCGACAGCGCGAGCGGCGGCTCGGGCAGCTCGGGCAGCGACGCGGGCAGCGGTTCGGGCGGCAACGCTTCGAGCAGCTCCAGCTCTGCCGGCTCTGCCAGCTCGGCGGCCGGCAACGGGGGAGGTGGGCAGTAGCATGGACAACGGCGAGCGCATAGCCACGGGCGTAGGCGCGGTCATAGCCGTGCTCCTGCAGGTCGTCGTGGCGCCCCACATCGCGCTGTTCGCGGCGGTGCCGAACTTCATGCTGGCCTACGCGCTCGTGGTCGCCGTGACGCGCGCGCAGTCGTGCGGGCTCGTCATGCCGTTCGTGCTCGGCCTCCTGTTCGACCTCATCGGCGGCGGCCCGGTGGGGGCGTGCGCGCTTCTTCTCGTTCTGGCAACGTTTCTGCTCTCCCGCGCCTCGGCGCTCGTGGACAACGGCACCCTGTTCATGCCGCTTGCGATGCTGCTCGCCTCGTCGCTCGCGGTCGAGCTGCTCTACGGCGTGCTGCTCATGGTGTGCGGCATGGACGTGAGCCCGCTTCAGGCGCTCGTCTACCGCGGCTTGCCGTGCGCGCTCTACGACGCCGTCGTCGGGCTCGTCATGTTCCCGCTCGTCATGCGCTTCATTGCCCGTCGCGGCACCCAGCAGCCCAAAACGCCCACGATACTCTAGCGAGGAGGTGCGCGGAATGCTCACAGCCATCATCGCGGCCGTCATCGCCGCGCTCGTCGTCATCGCCGTCGTCATCGCCGTGCTCGTGGTGCGCTCCAACAACGCCGCGCCGAAGGCGGGCTCGGGCAAGCAGGTAGCTCAGCTCGACACCGTCGGCGTGGGCTCGTCTCCCTTCGAGAAGCAGTCGAGCGCGAAGTCCGCGCTCGCGGGCGAGGTGCACGTGCCCACTGACGCCGCCGCCGCGAAGAAGCCGAGCGACTCGCTCTCGAGCCGCTTCGCGGGCCTCGGCGTGCTCTCCGCCGGCATCTTCGTCGCGCTCGCCACGCGCCTGTGGGGCATGCAGGTCATGTCGGGCGAGCAGTACGCCTCCGACGCCGACGAGAACCTCTACGCCACCGTGTCGACCCCCGCGCCGCGCGGGTGCGTCTACGACGCCACGGGGGTGGCGCTCGTGACCAACCGCGCGAGCCAGACGGTTTTGGCCGACCCCGACGTGATCAGCGACAACGACGTGGTGCGTCGCCTGTCGGCCGTGCTCGGCCTGCCCGCGAACATCGTGCGCAAGCGCATCAGCGACACGGCGGCGGGCGCGCAGAGCCAGCGCGTGGTGGCGGAAGACGTGCGCCTGCGCGACGTGGCCTTCATCTCCGAGCACGCCGACGCCTTCCCCGGCGTGTCGGTGGAGTCGCGCACGGTGCGCGAGTACCCCTTCGGCGCCCTGTGCGCGCATGCGCTCGGCTACACCGGCGCGCCGACCGAGGACCTGCTCAAGACGCCCGTCGACGGACGCACCATCAAGGCCACCGACACCGTGGGCCTGTCGGGCGTCGAGGCGTACTACGACAACGTGCTCTCGGGCGACCACGGCCAACGCAAGGTGATGGTGGACGCGAAGGGCAACGTGGCGGACGTCGTGAGCGAGACGCAGCCCTCGAAGGGCTCGGACGTGTACCTCTCCATCAACGCGGCGGCCCAGTACATGGCCGACTCGCTCCTGGCCTCTACCATCGCGCCCAAGGGCGACATCGGCACGGGCGAGGGCGTGGCCGGCTCGGTGGTGGCCATGGACGTGCGCGACGGCTCGGTCATGGTGATGGCGAACTACCCCACGTTCGACCCGGCGAACTTCACCGGCGGCATCTCGCAGGACATCTGGGACCTCTACACCACCGAGGAGTCGCACTCGCCGCTCACCAACCGCGCCGTGGCCGGGCAGTACGCGGCCGCGTCGACCTACAAGGCGTTCACCTCCATGGCTGGTCTGCACTACGGGTTCGCCACGAAGGACAGCACCTGGGCGTGCGGCGGCTCGTGGGACGGCTTCGGCTCGGGCGACGTGCAGAAGTGCTGGCTGCATGCCGGGCATGGCACGCTCGACCTGCACGGAGGCGTCGTGAACTCGTGCGACGTGGTGTTCTACGAGATCGCGAAGGCGTTCTACGACCACGGCCCGAGCGGCACGGACGAGCTGTCCGAGACGGCGCTCCAGGACTACCTGGCCAAGTACAACTTCGGCAAGACCACCGGCGTCGACCTCGACGGCGAGCTCGCGGGACGCATCCCCACGCCGGAGTGGAAGGCCGAGCAGTGGCGCAACGTGCCCTCCGAGGCGGTGTGGCGCGGCGGCGACTACACCAACATGATCATCGGCCAAGGCGACGTGCTCGTCACGCCGCTGCAGCTGGCCTGCGCCTACGGCGGCATCGCCACGGGCAAGATCATGCGCCCGCACCTGCTGAAGGAGGTGCGCAACGCCCAGGGCGACGCCGTGGTGAAAGCGCTGGCGGAGGTGGTCTCCGAGCCTGACGTGAACGAGGAGCACCTGGCCTACGTGCGCGATGCGCTGCGCGGGGTGATCACCGACAACGCAGGCCCGGCGCGCCTGTTCGGAGCGCAGGGCCTCGAGGCTGCGGGCAAGTCGGGCACGGCCGAGCACACCGACCGCCCCGACGACGCGTGGTTCGCGGCGTACGCGCCCTACGACGACCCGCACTACGTGGTCACCTGCATCGTCGAGCAGGGCGGCTCCGGCTCCAGCACCGCGGCTCCCATCGTGGCGGCGGTGCTCGGCACGCTCATGCGCGCCGAGGCGGGCGAGCCCGGCGAGGTCAAGCGCGTGGCCGGCTCGACGGGCAAGTCCGTCGCGGTGAAGTTCACCGGCAGCACGGGCCGCACGGACTAGGGAAGGGAGGCAGACCATGGCACGGCTTCCCCAGATCGACGCGCTGCGCATGCCTGACGTGAAGCGCTCCTCCGCCGCCCGCCCGCAGGCGGGGATCTTGCGGTGGGTGAACGTCCCCTTCGTGGCAATCGTCGCGGTGCTCGTCACGTTCGGCCTCGTCATCTGCTGGTCGGCGGTGGAGACCGACGTCGACTACAGCTTCACCAAGCAGCTCGCCGGCGTGGCGGCGGGGCTCGTCCTCATGGCGCTCGTGTGGCGCTTCGACTACCGCCGGCTCGCGAACATGACCACGGCCTTCCTCGTGGTGAACGTGGTGCTCATCCTCTCGCCGCACCTGCCGGTGATCGGCGTGACCACCATGGGCGCCACCTCGTGGATCAACATCGGCATGCAGGTGCAGCCCGGCGAGTTCGCGAAGGTCACGGTGGTGCTGTTCGCGGCGAGCCTCGTGGCGCGCTACGGCGGCACGCTCGACGACGCGCGCGAGTACGTGAAGGTGCTCGGCCTGCTCGCCATCCCGTTTCTGTGCATCATGACCCAGCCTGACCTGGGCACGGGGCTCGTGTACCTGTTCATCTCGGGCACGGTGCTCGTGATGGGCGGGGCCAAGCGGAAGTACCTGCTCATCACGCTGGCGGCCGGCATCGCGGCGGTGGCCTGCGTGTTCGCCGTCGACGAGCTGCTGAAGTACCAGACCGACTCGGGCGCGTGGGAGTACCGCCTGCTCAAGCAGTACCAGCGCAACCGCCTGCTCGTGTTCCTCGACCAGGACGGCACGAGCATGACCGACGAGGGCTACAACCTCGCGCAGGCCAAGATCGCCATCGGCTCGGGCGGGCTCTTCGGCAAGGGGCTTCTGAGCGGCAGCCAGTCGACCATGGGCTTCCTGCCCGAGGCTCCCACCGACTTCATCTTCTGCGTGCTCGCGGAGGAGACGGGCTTCGTGGGCGCGATGGCCCTGCTCGCCCTCTACGTCGCGCTCATTCTGGTAAGCTTGTCCATAGCGAGGAACTGCGACAACCTGTTCGGCATGCTGGTGGTGTGCGCCATCGTGGGCATGTGGCTGTTCCAGATATTGGAGAACGTGGGCATGTGCTGCGGGCTCATGCCCATCACGGGCATCCCGCTGCCGTTCGTGAGCTACGGCTCGTCGTTCATGGTGGTGAACTTTGTGATGCTGGGGCTCATCGGCTCGGTGTGGTCCCATGAGAGCGCCCTCGGGAAGGGAGGCAACTATGCAACTGCCCGTTGACATTCCCGCCGTGATCAAGGCGGCGACTGACATCGAGACGACCGCGAAGACGCCGCTGGCGGTGTCGGTCCTCATCGACGACGAGGCCCCGGGCGACGTGGTGGGGCATGTGCGCTCAGCGTTCGCGAGCGCGGGGCGGCACACGCGCGTGACCATCAGCTACCTCGACGAGCGCCCCGTGGTGCCCTACGAGGCCGACGACATGGCGGTCATCGTGGCGGGCACCTCCGACTTCATAGGGGCGCAGGCCGCGCGCCTGCGCGAGGCGGGCATCCCCGTGATGGTGGCGACCACCATGCCGGACCTCGTGCGCGACATGGCCGAGGCGTTCGGCACGCCGATCCCCGAGGGCGACATCGTGTCGCCCGTGCGCGCGTCGTCGCGCGCCGGCGAGGCGGCGGGCAAGCTGGCCGCGCGCGTGGGGCTGCGCGCCGCGGGCGCGGGCGAGGGTGCCGGGGGATCCGCAGGCGCTGCGGGCCCGGAGGCTGCGAGCGCAGGCGCCGAGGGCTCGGAGACGGCCGCTGCCGCGGAGCCCTACGAGCTCGACGAGGAGGCCGCCTCTGCGCTCGACCGCCGCATGGGCGAGTGGATCATCGCGGCGTGCTCCCCGAAGAAGCTCGCCTTCGCGCTGGCCTTCCCCTTCGTGCGCCGCCCGCTGTCCATCGACGCGGTGAACGCCACGGCGCTGCAGAACGGCGCGGTGGGCCTCGTGCTCATCATCCCCGGCGCCGACATGCCCGTCATGACGCTCAACCAGGCCAAGATGCTGCTGCAGATCGCCGCGGCCTACGGCTGCCCCCTCAACGGCGAGCGCATCAAGGAGCTCGCCGCCGTGGTGGGCGGCGCGTTCCTCTGCCGCAACGTGGCGCGCAGCGTGGCCGGCGCCGTCCCCGTGCTCGGCTGGGCCGTGCGCGCGGGCGTGGGGTACGCGGGCACGGTCGCCATGGGGCGCGCGGCCATCGAGTACTTCGAGGCCGGCGGCGACATCGTGGGCTTCGCGAGCGTGGTGCAGAAGGCGCGCGACGAGGCCGTCGACATGGCCAGCGCCGCTGCCGCCACGCCGGCGGGGCAGCGCACGCTTGCGGTGGCGAAGGACGCGGCCCAGGCGGCGTTCGCCCGCCTGCGCGCGAAGTAGCGAAGGGGTCCCATGCTCAGAACCGATCTGTGGCCGCGCCTCGAGCCTCTGCTCGCGCGCGTCGAGCGCCCGGCGCGCTACCTGAACCACGAGTGGGGCTGCACCTACAAGCAGGGCGCCGACTTCGCCTTCTGCATGGTGTACCCCGACACCTACGAGCTCGGGCAGGCGAACCAGGCCGTGCGCATCCTCGTGAACGCGGTGAACGCCACCGAGCACCTCATGGCCGAGCGCGCGTTCCTGCCTGCGGTCGACCTCATCGGGATCATGCGCGAGGAGGGCCTGCCGCTGTTCTCCCTCGAGAGCTGCGCGCCGCTCGCCGAGTTCGACGTGATCGGCATCACGCTGCCCCACGAGCTCGCCGCCACCAACGTGCTCGAGGTGATCGACCTCGCGGGCCTGCCCGTGCGCGCGACGAACCGCGCCGAGGACGACCCCCTCGTGTTCGGCGGCGGCCCCTGCGCCTACAACCCCGAGCCCTACGCGCCGTTCTTCGACGTGATCTCGGTGGGCGAGGGCGAGGAGGCGGTCCCCGAGCTTCTGCTGCTCGCGCGCGAGCTGCGCGTCGCCGGCGCCACGCGCGCCGAGATCCTGCACGCTCTCGCGCAGGTCCCCGGCACCTACGTGCCGTCGCTGTACCGCTGGCGGAGCGAGGAGGAGGCGCAGGCGGCGGGCAGCTGGGTCGAGCCCGTCGAGCCGGGCGTGCCCGCGCGCGTCGACAAGCGCGTGTTCGCCGGCTTCTCCGCCTCGAGCGCGTGGGAGCCCACGGTGGTGCCCTACACCGAGGTGGTGCACGACCGCCTCAACGTGGAGGTGCTGCGCGGCTGCGCGCGCGGGTGCCGCTTCTGCCAGGCGGGGATGATGTACCGCCCCGTGCGCGAGCGGCCGGCTGACGACATCGTGGACGCGGTGGTGCGCGGCCTCGACGAGACGGGGTACGACGAGGTGAGCCTGACCTCGCTCTCCTCGACCGACCACTCGCAGATCGCCGACATCCTCACGCGCGTCAACGCGGCGTGCGCGGGACGCGGCATCCGCGTGTCGGTGCCCTCGCAGCGCCTCGACTCGTTCGGCGTGGAGATGGCGGGGCTCGTGGCCGGGCAGAAGAAGGGCGGCCTCACGTTCGCGCCCGAGGCGGGCACGCAGCGCCTGCGCGACGTAATCAACAAGAACGTCACCGAGGAGGACCTCTTCGGCGCCATCGACGCCGCCTTCGCGGCGGGCTGGCGGCGCTGCAAGCTCTACTTCATGATCGGGCTGCCCACCGAGACCGACGACGACATCAAGGGGATCGCGAGCCTGGCCAGCCGCGCGTACGACCGCGCGAAGGCCGCCGTGCCGCCCGAGCAGCGCGGCAGCGTGCGCGTGAGCGTGTCGTGCGCGGTGTTCGTGCCGAAGGCGCAGACGCCGTTCCAGTGGGACGGGCAGATCTCGCCTGAGGAGACGCTGCGGCGCGTGGGCATCCTCAAGCGCTCGGTGAAGTACAAGGCCGTCGACGTGCGCTACCACGACCCTGAGACGAGCTTCGTGGAGGCGGTCATGAGCCGCGGCGGGCGCGAGGTGGCCGACCTGGTGGAGGGCGCGTGGCGGCGCGGCGCGCGCTTCGACGCGTGGACGGAGCTCTTCTGCGAGCAGGCGTGGCGTGACGCGGCCGATGAGCTGGGGCTCGACCCCGAGCACGTCGCGCAGGCCGCCTTTGACCCGAGCTACGTGATGCCCTGGGCGCACATCTCGTGCGGCGTGTCGACGCGCTTCCTGGCGCTCGAGCGCAAGCGCGCGGAGCGCGGCCAGACCACGCCCGACTGCACCTTCGAGAAGTGCACCGGCTGCGGCGCCTGCCAGGCGGTGGGTGTCGAAAACGAGCTCGCCGCCCCCCGCGTAGCCCTCGGCGTCGGGGAGCGGTAGGGCTTTCGCAGCGACATATGCCGAGCTGATGACAGGCGGCTTGCGACACAACGTCGCAGGCCGCCTGTCTTTTCCCCTCATGTCATCTTGGGCGAACGGAGCGAGCCGAAGGATCTAGGCGCGCCAGTGGGCCGCCTTTCATCCGCGTCATCCTATATAACATGGAGTCGCCTTCCCGGGCGTATCATGCAGGGAAGGCGGGGCCCCGCCCCCGGCTGACACGGTGTCATCCCGGCTGCGCGTCGCGCATGCCCTAGCTCAGGCTTGTCGCCGGCTCGGGCGGGGCCCCTCGCAGACCCGCGCAGGCGGGTCGGGGCGGTGACCTC
>NZ_JAAKEE010000032.1:0-28882 GCF_011038995.1 Adlercreutzia sp. ZJ242 | reverse complement strand
GCCGTCCCGCGCGGCGCGCCCGCGCCCCGCTCCCCTACTTCCCGGCGCGCACCAGCTCCTCGGCCATCTCGCGCAGCTTGAACTTCTGCACCTTCATCGAGGGCGTCATGGGGAAGTCGTCCACGACGAACACGCGCTTGGGCACCTTGTAGCGCGCGATGCGCGGGATGGCCCACTGCCGCACGTCGTCCTCGGTGAGGTCCTCGTGCCCCGGGCGCGTGCGCACGAAGGCGCCCACGATCTCGCCGTACTTCGCGTCGGGGATGCCCACCACCTGCGCGTCGAGGATGCCGGGATGCCCCAGCAGGAAGTTCTCGATCTCGAGCGGGTAGATGTTCTCGCCGCCGCGGATGATCATGTCCTTGATGCGCCCCGTCACGCGGTAGTAGCCGTCCTCGTCGACCATGCCGAGGTCGCCCGAGTGCAGGTATCCGTCAGCGTCGATGGCCTCGGCCGTGGCCTCGGGCATCTTGTAGTAGCCCTTCATGACGTTGTAGCCCTTGCAGCACAGCTCGCCCGGCTCGCCCACGCCGCAGACGTGCCCGTCGGACGGGTCGATCACGCGCACGTCGACCGGCGGGTGCGCGCGCCCGACCGTCTCGCACTTGTGCTCGATGTCGTCGTCGGCCGAGGTCTGCGTGAACACGGGACTCGTCTCGGTGAGGCCGTAGCAGATGGTGATCTCCCGCATGTACATCTTGTCCATGACCTCGCGCATCGTCTCGGGCGGGCAGGGGCTGCCCGCCATGATGCCCGTGCGCAGGCTCGTGAGGTCGAACGTGTCGAAGTCGGGGTGGTTGAGCTCGGCGATGAACATGGTGGGCACGCCGTAGACCGCCGTGGCGCGCTCCTTGTGGATGGCCTGCAGCACGAGGCCCGCGTCGAAGTCCTCGACGATGACCATGGTGGAGCGGTGCGTGAGGTTCGCCATCACGCCGAGCACGCAGCCGAAGCAGTGGAAGAACGGCACGGGCAGGCACACGCGGTCGGCGGGCCCGAGCTTCTGGCCCTCGCCGATGTAGAAGCCGTTGTTCAGGATGTTGCGGTGCGTGAGCATGACGCCCTTCGGGAAGCCCGTGGTGCCGGAGGTGTACTGCATCATGACGACGTCGTTGTTGTCGAACTGGTGCGCCGCCCACTCGAGCGAGCTGTCCGGGTAGTGCTGCCCCAAGAGCATGAGCTCGGGCACGCTGTAGAAGCCGCGGTGCTTCTCGGGCCCCATGTAGATGAGGTTCTCGAGGCAGGGGTACGTCTCGCTGCGCAGGAAGCCGCGCTGCTGCTCGAGCGACTCGGGCACCAGGCCGCGGATGATCTCGAGGTAGTCTACGTCGCGGTAGGCGTCGATCACGCACAGCGCCTTCATGTCGGACTGCTTGAGCACGTAGTCGAGCTCGTGGCTCTTGTACACGGGGTTCACCGTGACCATGACGATGCCCGCCTTCGCGGTGGCGTACATGAAGGTGAGCCAGTCGGGGATGTTGCGCGCCCACACGCCGAGGTGGTCGCCCGGCTTCATGCCGATGGCGATCAGGCCCTTGGCCAGGTTGTCGGTGCGCTCGTCGAAGTCCCGGTACGTCCAGCGCAGGTCGCGGTCGGGGTAGACCACGAACTCGTGATCGGGGTCTGTCGCCGCCTGGTCGCGGAAGTAGTCGCCGATCGTCTTCTCGGAGTGGAGCGGGTAGTCCGGCGAGCCGGGAACGGGCGCGGGAGCGGGGATGGAAGCAGAGGTGGAGGCGGGAGTGGTCATGCGCGCCCCCTACAACGGCGTGTACACGACGGCCAAAAACTTCGCCTTCTGCCCCTCGTGGGCGCGGACCTGATGCGGCACGATGGAGTCGTAGTAGATGCTCTCGCCGGGATGCAGCACGTAGACCTCGCGGCCGTACTCGATCTCGATGCAGCCCTCCATGCCGAACAGCCACTCCTCGCCCTCGTGCCCCACGAGCTCGTGGTCCATCTCGCCACACGGGTCGACCGTGATGATGAAGGGGTCCATGTGGCGCGAGGGGCGGCCCGCAGCCAGGCTGAAGTAGCTCAAGTCCCCCGCGTCGCTCGCAGTCTGGAGGCTCCGGGTGAGCTCCACCTCGCGCATCTGCTCGGTCGAGATGTAGGCCGGGCCGAACGCCTCGTCGTCATCCATGAGCGTGCCGAGGCGCACGCCGAGCGCGCGCGTGATCTTGATGAGCGGCGCGAGCGACGCCGGCGCCGTGCCCGACTCCAGATCCTCGATCACCGAGACGTCGCAGCCGCAGCGGTCGGCCAGGTCCTGCGCGCTCAAGTGGTGCGCCGTGCGCAGCGTGACGATCTTGCGGCCGAGCTTGTTCTCCTCTTCAACCATGGGTGCCCTCTCTCTCCCTCGTGGTGCAGCTGTCATGCAGCAGGGCCGCCGCATCACGCCCGGCGTGGTGAGGCGGCCCTGCGTCCGCTTTCGTGTAGAGCGTATTATCACCCGAAACGAAGGCGATGGGGACGAGAATGCGGCACAAAATGAGCGCCGAGGGCGCCCTTCGCGCCCTTAGGCGGCGAGCTTCTGCTCCTTGCGCGCGTAGGAGCGCTTCTGGATCGCGTCGACGCTCTGGACCACCGCCGCGTCGCCCGTGATGTTCACCACGGTGCGCATCATGTCGAGGATGCGGTCGACGCCGGCCACGAGCGCGACGCCCTCCACCGGCAGGCCCACCGACTGGAGCACCATGGCGAGCATGATCATGCCGCTGCCGGGGACGCCCGCCGTGCCGATGGAGGCGAGCACCGCGGTGAGCACGATGGTGAACTGCTGGCCGATCGTGAGGTCGATGCCGAACACCTGCGCGATGAAGATGGCGCAGACGCCCTGGTAGATGGCCGTGCCGTCCATGTTGATGGTGGCGCCGAGCGGCAGCACGAACGAAGCCACCTCGTCAGACGCGCCCATCTTCTTGGCGCACTCGAGGTTGAGCGGCAGCACGCCGACCGAGGAGGCCGACGCGAAGGCGAAGCCCATGGCGGGCGCCTGGTTCTTGAGGAACTTCAAGGGGCTCATGCGCGCGAACACCTTCACGATGCCCGAGTACACGAGCGCGATCTGGCAGATCATGGCCACGTAGGCCACCACCACGAGCCACAGGAGCGGCGCCAGGACCTCCGGCCCGTTGTTCGCGATGACGGGCGTGATCAGGCCGAACACGCCGAACGGGGCGATCATGATGATGCCGTGCATCACCTTGATGCACACGTCCGACATCGCGTTGGTGAACTCCACCACGATGGCGGCCTTCTTGCCCGCCGCGATGATGCCGAAGCCGAACACGAGCGCGATCACGATGACCTGCAGCATCGTGGCGTCGGCCATGGGCTGCACGAAGTTCGACGGGAAGATGTTGACGATGGTGTCGATGAACGACGGGGCCTCCTTGGCCTCGTAGACGAGGTCCTCGGCCGGCAGGATGTAGCCCGCGCCGACGTTCATCACATTGGCGAAGATCAGGCCGAGCGTCACGGCGAACGCCGTGGTCGTGAGGTAGAACACGATGGTCTTGCCGCCGATGGCGCCAACCTTCTTCACGTCCTCGAGCGACACCACGCCCGCGATGATCGAGAAGAGCACGAGCGGCACGACGATCATCTTGATGAGGTTGAGGAATATGGTGCCGAGCGGCTTGATGTAGGTGTCCGCGATCTCCGGCGTCCCCTGCAGCGCCAGGCCCGCCGCGACGCCGAGCGCGAGCGCGATGAAGATCCACGTGGTGAGCGAGAGCCGCTTGAACCACGGCTTCTTCGGCTCGTCTGCGACGGCGGCGCCGTCGGCGGGCGACGCCGACGGCGCGCTCTGCGCTTTCCCGGCGCGCGCCTCCTTGTCGTCAGTCATGAGACTTACCCTTCCCTTCTATACATAAAAAATGGCGAAGCTCCACAAAAGAGCTTCGCCATTATAGGGTATTTCCCCCATCCGCACCCCAAAACCAGACGACGAATGCGGCTAACGGACAACGTCCCCGTGGGAGGTAAAGTCAGCGAGGGTTCTTGCGGTGCCTGAGATAGCCCCGCCGCAGGGCCAAGTGGGCTCCGCCCACGCCGAGCCCTGCACAAGGGGCTAGGTCAGGTGCCGCAAGAAGCCGCAGCGTCGAGCAGTTCCGTTCGTCCCGTCAGGGCGAACGGAACAGATTAGCGCTTCTCGGAGAGCAGGCGGTTCAGGGCGTTGAGGTACGCCTTCGTGGACGACACGATGATGTCGCCGTCGGCGCCGCGCCCGGTGTACACCTCGCCGTTGCCGGCCTTCACGCGCACGGTCACCTCGCCGAGGGCGTCGATGCCGCGCGTGACGGACTGCACGGAGAACTCGGTGAGGTCGTTGTCCACCTTGATGATCTGGTTCACGGCCTTGTACACCGCGTCGACCGGGCCGGTGCCGTAGGCGCACACGGTGATCGGCTCGCCCTCGGGGTTCGCGAGCGTGAGCGTGGCCGTGGGCGTGAGCGGGAAGCCGCAGCTGATCTGGACGCTCTCGAGCGTGTAGAGCGCGCTCTCCTCGCGGTCGCGCTCGTTCACGAGGCTCTCGAGGTCCTCGTCGTAGACCTCCTTCTTCTTGTCGGCCAGGTTGAGGAACGCCTCGTACACCTGGTCGAGCTGCTCGCCCTCGAACTCGTAGCCGAGCTCCTCGAGGCGGTGCTTCAGGGCCGCGTGCCCGCTGCGCGCCGTGAGCACGATCTGGCTCGAGCCTGCGCCGACGTCGGCCGGGTCGATGATCTCGTAGGTGTCGCGCTTCTTCAGCACGCCGTCCTGGTGGATGCCCGAGGAGTGCGCGAAGGCGTTCGCGCCGACGATGGCCTTGTTGGCCTGCACGTTCATGCCGGTGATGGAGCTCACGAGGCGGCTCGCCTTGATGAACTCGCGGGTGTTGATGTCGGTGTGCGCGTCAAGCTCGGCCTCATGCATGCGGATGGCCATGACCACTTCCTCCATGGCCGTGTTGCCCGCGCGCTCGCCGAGGCCGTTGACGGTGCACTCGACCTGCGTGGCGCCGTTCTTCACGCCGGCCATGGCGAGCGCCGTGGCCATGCCGAGGTCGTTGTGGCAGTGGACCGACACGGTGACGTTCTCGATGCCGCGCACGTTGTCCATGAGGTACTTGATGCGCTGGCCGAACTCCTCGGGCAGCGAGTAGCCCGTGGTGTCGGGGATGTTCACCACCGTGGCGCCCGCGTCGACGACCGCCTGGATGACCTTGACGAGGAAGTCGTAGTCGGACCTTCCCGCGTCCTCGGCGTAGAACTGCACGTCGTCCACGTACTTCTTCGCGTAGGACACCGCGTGCACGGCGCGCTCGATGCACTGGTCCTCGGTGATGCGCAGCTTGTCGCGCATGTGCGAGGGCGACACGCCGATGCCGGTGTGGATGCGGGGGCGCTTGGCGTACTTGAGGGCGTCGGCCGCCACGTCGATGTCCTTCTCGATGGCGCGCGTGAGGCCGGCCACCGTGGCGTCCTCGCCCGCGAGCTCGGCGATGCGGCGCACGCTCTCGAAGTCACCCGGGCTCGATATGGGGAAACCCGCCTCGATGACATCCACGTTCAACCGCAGCAGCTGGCGGGCGATGACGAGCTTCTCCTCCGTGTTCATGGAAGCGCCCGGCGACTGCTCGCCGTCGCGCAAGGTGGTGTCAAAGATGTTGATCTTGCGGGTCATGGTTCCTTCTTTCCTGTCTTGCCTCGTGCGGTTAACCGCATTTGCACATGATAGCAAAAGGGGGCCGTCTTTCCAGCCCCCTCTCGCTTCGTCACATGGTATCCAGCTGCCGAGAACCGCGACCTACAGCGTGAGCGCCCAGAGGTTCTTCAGGTCGATGGCCGCGCGCAGCTCGTCGAGCACCTCCGCGCTCACCTCCCCCTCCACGTTCATGTACACGAGCGCGCACTGCTCGGCGGGCTTGGTGCCGATCTGCATGGTGGTGATGTTGACGCCCGCCGCGCCAAGGATGGTGCCGATGGTGCCGATGCGGCCCGGCGCGTCGACGTACTCGAAGATGAGCGAGTGCTTCGCGGGCGCCATGTCGATCTTGTACTCCATGATGGAGGCGATGCGCGCAGCCTGGTCGATGCCGAAGAGCGTCGACGAGATCTCCACGCCGTCAGCGACGACGCGCACCGAGGAGGCGTACTCCTGCGCGTCGGACACGCCCGCGGTCTGCACGGAGATGCCGTGGCGGGCGGCCACCGAGTCGACGTTCGAGGAGGTGACCGTGCTCAGGCGGCGGTACGTGAGGATGCCGTCGAGCACGCCTGCCACGAGCATCTCGGGGTCGGCGTCGGCGATGGTGCCCGCGAGCTCGACGCGCAGCGACTTCGGGATGTTGCCGAGCACCTGCGCGATGACGCGGCCCATCATCTTGCACGCCGGCACGTAGGGGCCGAGGGCGTCGAGCACCTCGGGCGGCAGCGGCGACACGTTGATGGCCGTGGGGACGATGGAGCCCTCCAGGCCCGCCCACACGTAGTTGGCGATCTGAACGCCCGCGCGCACCTGCGCCTCGCGCGTGACGGCGGCGATGTGCGGGGTGAGCAGCGCGTTGTCGAACTCGTGCAGCGGGCCCTCCGTGCAGGGCTCCTCCTCGTACACGTCGATGCCCACGGCCGCGATCTTGCCCGCGGCCACGAAGTCGGCCAGCGAGTCGGGCTGGTAGATGCCGCCGCGCGCCGCGTTCACCAGGATGACGCCGTCCTTCATGGCGGCGTACTCCTCGGGGCCGAACATGCCGATGGTGTCGGCGGTCTTGGGCAGGTGCACCGTGATGAAGTCGGCCTGGGTCACCACCTCGCTCACCGAGTCGTACAGCGTCACGCCGAGCTGCTCGGCGCGCTCGGGGCTGCAGTACGGGTCGTGGCCGATGAGGCGCATGCCGAAGGCGCGGGCGCGCTCGGCCACGAGGCCGCCGATGCGGCCGAGGCCGAAGATGGCGAGCGTCTTGCCGTAGAGCTCGGTGCCCACGAACTCCGTGCGCACCCACTGGCCTGCGTGCATGGAGGCGTTGGCCTGCGGGATCTTGCGCGCGGCGGCGAGCATGAGCGCCATGGTGTGCTCGGCGGCGCTCACGATGTTGGAGGTGGGCGCGTTGCACACGATGATGCCGGCCTCGGTGGCCGCCTCGATGTCGATGTTGTCGACCGTCACGCCGGCGCGCCCGATCACCTTGAGGTTCTCGGCGGCCTTTATCAGCGACGGCGTCACGAAGGTCTGAGAGCGCACGATGAGCGCCTCGTACGGCGGTATCACCTCGATGAGCTGCTCGGGCGTGAGGTCGAGCTTCACGTCAACCTGGTAGCCGCGCTTCTGCAGCGCCTCGATGCCCTCTTCGGCGATCTTCTCCGTAACCAGAATCTTCTTCGTCATGTGAGTCCCCATCATGTATGGCCGGCGAATCCGCGTGCGCCGCCAGGCGCGCGCCGCGCACGCAACGTACGCGTGCGCTCACGCAGCAGTGTAGGCGAGGTGCGCTCACCTGCGGCTAAGCAAGCGCCCAGGAATCGGCGGGCGAGCCGGAAAACGCGCGCGAGGAGCAGCAGGCGCACGTCAGGCAAGAAGAGAGCCGCTCAGCCCGAGCCTTGGCTCGCACCTCGGTCCGCAAGCCCGATCGCGCAGCCCGGGCGGCTTTATACCGCCAATGGCGGTATAATCATGGCGGTAATCGAAGAAGATGCAGCGTACTGTGCGGGCGCTGTGTTGCCGATAGCGACGTAAAGGAGGGGCTGTGCCTTACGAGCCGCCGTTCAACCGCAACGACCGCATCGCCCAACTCTGCATGGAGGTCGCAGAGCTCGTCGGCATGGTCTCCCCTCAGGCCGACCTCGCAGCAAGTCCCATGCTCCACCACGAGCTGAGAATCAAGACCATCCACTCCTCGCTGCTCATCGAGGGAAACAGCCTCACCGAGGAAGCCGTGACGGCCATTCTCGACGGAAGGCGCGTGCTCGGCAGCGCCCGCGACATCCGGGAAGTCGAGAACGCCAAGCGGGCGTACGACCTCATCCCCGAGCTTGACCCCTATTCGCTTGAGGACCTGCTCAAGGCCCACCGCGCCATGATGGAGGGCCTCGTCGCCGAGGCGGGGCGCTTTCGCTCCGGCAACGTCGGCGTCTTCGACGGCGATAGGCTCATCCACGCCGGCACGCCAGCCGCCTACGTGCCCGAGGTCATGGCCGACATCTTCAGCTGGCTGGAGGCAACCGACATGCACCCGCTGCTCGCCTCATGCGTGTTCCACTTCGAGTTTGAGTTCGCTCACCCCTTCGCGGACGGCAACGGACGCGTCGGCCGGCTCTGGCATACGCTCCTCCTCTCGCGGTGGCGTCCCGTGCTGGCTTGGCTGCCCGTGGAGAGCACGATCAGACAGCGGCAAGCGGGATACTATGCCGCCTTCGCGAAATCCGACGCAGCGGGGTCGAGCGAAGCGTTCGTCGAGTTCATGCTGGAAGCAATACGCGACTCGCTCCGCCTCTTCGCCGCCCCGCAAAGCTCGCGCGAGCTCAACCTCGAAAACGCGCTCGCCTACTTCCGCGCGCATCCCGCAGGCAGCGTCTCCGCCCTCGCCGTGAAGCTCGGCTGCTCCAAGCGCAGCGCCGAGCGCCTGGTGGCGGAGCTGAAGAAGGACGGCCGCCTCATCAGGGAAGGCAGCACCCGATCAGGCACCTGGAGAGTTCGCCCGTAAGCGTCGATGCCGTCCTTGGCCTTATCTTCGCTTTATTGCCGATAACGGCAACAAACCTGCCTGATTTGCTATAGTGGTCTTATGTGTTCTTGCCGATGGAAAGCAGGTGTCGTGGAGTTCCTCCCAGCAGCAGCGATCGCCCGCTTGTGGGGCGTCTCCGAAAGGAGCGTCCGGAACTACTGCGCGCAGGGCCGCGTCCCCGGGGCCTTCCGCACGGGAAGGATGTGGAGCATTCCCGCCGACGCTGAGAAGCCCATGCGCCCTAACGCCCGCAACGCCTCTTCGGGCAATCCTCTCCTCGCGCGGCTTCTTAAGGAAAAGGAGAGCGGCATCCGCGGCGGCATCTACCACAAACTGCAGGTCGAGTTCACCTACAACTCGAATCACATCGAAGGCTCCCGCCTCTCCCTCGACCAAACCCGCCTGATATTCGAGACCTCATCGATCAGCGACGAGGGAAGGGTGCTCGCAGTCAACGACATCATCGAGACGGTGAACCACTTCAGATGCATCGACCTATGCCTCGGGAACGCCCGAAAGCCCCTGTCGGAGCATCTGATCAAGGAGCTGCACCGAACCTTGAAGGCAGGAACCTCGGACAGCTCCCGCCCCTGGTTCTCGGTGGGAGAATACAAGCAGGTCCCAAACGAGGTAGGCGGTCGGCCGACGTCGGCTCCCGAGGACGTTTCCGCTCATATGACGACGTTGATAAGGGAATACGATCCGCTTGTCCCCCACTCGCTCGATCAGATCATCGACTTTCACGTAAGGCTTGAGCGCATCCACCCCTTCCAAGACGGCAACGGCCGCGTCGGCAGGCTGATCATGCTGAAGGAGTGCCTCGGCAACGGCGTTGTCCCGTTTGTCATAACCGACGACATGAAGCTGTTCTACTATCGCGGCCTGGCGGAATGGGATGACGAGCGCGGCTTTCTCACCGACACCTGCCTCGCCGCGCAAGATCGCTTTGGGCGATGGATGGACTATTTCCGCATCCCTCCAACGTGACGCCTTGTGTTCTATGCCGCCATCGGTTAGCTGCGCTAGAGCGCTGAGCGCTGCCAGGGAGGCCCGAAAGGAATGACCCCGGTCAGAGCCGGGGTCATTCGACGAGAGTCGCTTGAGGACAATATACGCGCTACGTGCGGTCCGCACCCTCATGCAGCCGCCGCACGTGCGATCCACGCCCTCATGCGGCGGTCGCATGTGCTGCCCGCGCCGTCGCGCGATTGGGCCCCCTTACGCGTTCTCGCGCTCGAACTTGTCCATGAACTGGACGAGCGCTTCGACGCCGGCCTTCGGCATCGCGTTGTAGATGCTCGCGCGCATGCCGCCGACGGAGCGGTGGCCCTTGATGGACTCGATGCCGGCGCCCTTCGCCTCGGCCACGAACTTCGCGTCGAGGTCGGTGTCGCCCGTGATGAACGGCACGTTCATGAGCGAGCGGTCCTCCTTGCGCGCCGTCGCCGTGAAGAGCTTGCTCTGGTCGAGGAAGTCGTACAGAATGCCCGCCTTCTCGACGTTGCGCGCCTTCATCGCCTCGAGGCCGCCCATCTCCTTCAGCCACTTGAACACGAGGCCGCAGATGTAGATGCCGTACGCCGGGGGCGTGTTCGACAGGCTCTTCGCGTCAGCCTGCGTCTTGTAGCGCATGATGGTCGGCGTGAACGGCAGCACGTCCTCGCGCACCAGGTCGTCGCGCACGATCACGATGACCACGCCCGCGGGGCCGACGTTCTTCTGCACGCCGCCGTAGATCAGGCCGTAGTCAGCCACGTTCACCGGCTCGGAGAGGAACATCGAGGACACGTCGGACACCAGCGGGATGTTGCCCGTGTTCGGCAGCTTCGGGTAGCGCGTGCCGTAGATGGTCTCGTTCTGGCAGATGTAGACGTAGTCGGCGTCGGGCGTGAACTCAAGGCCGTCGACGTCGGGCACGTAGGAGAAGTTGCCGTCCTCGGAGCTCGCCACGCAGCGCGCCTCGCCGTAGAGCTTCGCCTCCTTGAACGCCTTCTTCGACCACGAGCCGCTCAAGATGTAGTCGGCCTTCTTGTTCTGCATGAGGTTCATCGGGATCGCCGCGAACTGCTGCGTGGCGCCGCCCTGGAGGAAGAGCACGTGGTAGTTCTCAGGGACGCCCATGAGCTCGCGCAGGTCTGCCTCGGCCGTCTCGATGATCCGGGCGAACGGCTTGGAGCGGTGGCTCATCTCCATGACCGACATGCCGCAGCCGTCGTAGTCGAGCATCTCCGCCGCCGCCTGCTTCAGCACCTCTTCAGGCAGGACCGCCGGTCCCGCCGAGAAATTGTAAACCCTGCCCATTGTTAGCGCGCTCCTTTTGTCTTTCTTGCTGGAGTAACCCGAGCGGCGCGTTGCCGCCCCTTCTGCCTGACGCGGCAGAATTACTGTATTGTAGCGCCAATTTAGCACGCTAAAGCGAGATATCGCCAGAAGGCGGGAATCCCCTATCCCGAGCCCCGTTGACGTGCCCCAAGGGCAACGACAGGCTGGCGCCAAACTCTTAGCCTAGCAGCTAGTTTCTTGGGGATAGTAAGAATCTGTAAGTAATGGTAAATACCGAGTTCAAAGCGCATTTCTCACCATAATCAACCGTAAGCAATCCGGACTCTGGGAGGATAGTCCTTGACGAAGTTCTTGACTGATCAAGAATCGAAATCAAGAAGACCTTCCCGTTGGGGCCGAGAGACCGAAGGGAGAAGAGCTATGGCTGCACAAGCCCCGTGAGCTCAGCTCATCGAGGAAAAAGAGCTCGCATATTTCCAGGCGGGCGTATGTCTCGGCTCGCCGGAATCCTACAGCTTAGAAGAGAAGGCGAGGATATGCGGCGATATGGAAGCGACCAGCGCCAAAATCGACGCCGCGATGAAAAAGGACTTCGAAGCGATGCCCCCACGGATGCGGGTCCGCATGCTGGACATGCTCTGCGAGCGCGATCCGAGCATGGCCGGGTGGTGGAAGGAGCTTCTGGTGAGCAAGGCGCCCGACTGCGCGGACGAGGTGGCGAGGTAGGCGGGCGCGGTTCCCCTGAAAAAAGACGGCCGGGCCGCTCGAACGAATCGGACGGCCCGGCCGTTTTCGCTATCTGCGACTGCGAAGACGCCGACGGCGACCCTACGCCAGCATCTCGTTCACGCGCCGCTGCACGACTGGGTAGTACGAGCCGAGCCTGCGCTTCCGTTCGTCCCCGTCGCCGTATTCGCCGCGGATGACCGCGCGCACCATGGCGTCCACGTCAGCGGAAGTTCTGGTCGTTCCGGCAGCTCCCAGGATCTCGTTCACGCGAGCCCGCACCGCAGCGTAGTTGCCGCCCAAGGCGGCCTTGCACGCCTCGCCGTTGCCGAGCTCGCCCGCGATGACGCGCCGCGCGAGCGCGTCCACGTCGGCCGAGGGGCCGCTGGAGGACGGCCCGCCGGAGAGGATGCGGTTGACCTCCGCCTGCACCTCGCCGTAGCGCGAACCCAAAGCCGCCCTGCGCTCGTCGCCGTTCCCGAACTCGCCGGCGATCACACGCCGTGCCAGATCGTCGATGCCATCAGGGGAAGGGTAGGAAGGCGAACCGCCCCCGTCGGCCTTGCCGTTGTAGTGCAGGATGCCGTCCCAGCGCCCGGAGTAGTAGCCGCGCACCCGGCTCTCGCGCCCGGTCTGGTCGCCAGGGGCACCGTCGACGCCGCCGGTCTCGCTGACGGAGAACTCGGCCAAGAGGTCGGTCACCCCGTCGTAGCGCACGCACATGGCCGTGTGAGTGCTCTCGTTCAGGTAGGCGTCGCCACGAGAAGCGTTGAACGACATCGGCTGCCAGGAGAACAGACCTGAGCCTGTGAACATCTCCCGCATGCCGCCGGTCCGGTTGTAGCGCGTGATCAGCCCGTCGTAGGCGGAACCCGCCAGCGCCAGCTCCCACGCCTCGCACACCGCGGAAGAGCAGTCGCGATCGTCCCGCCTCACCTTCACCGCGCCCGCGTCGGTCGCAACCGAGCAGTGGCTCGAAGCGCCGTGCCGGCCGGGCTGGGAGTAGCCGTGCTCCGAGCAGGAACATAAGTGCTCCATTACCTGCGCCGCCACGTTCGCCCTCGAGATCGCCATAATGAAGCCCCTTTCGTACAGCGGGCACCGCAGCCACAGCGCCCGAAATCCTTGAGAAGTAACTTGAGAAGTGCCGCTTGGCCTGCGCCTACGCACCGGATCCGCGCCCCGCGCCCTCACCTTCGGGCAGGTGCGCGCTGATCTCCGCCATCACGGGCGAGAGCACCGCCATCACCAGGGCGACGACCAGCGCTCGAACGCTCGGGTCCATCACGCACCAGCCCAGAATCAAATCCAGGTTGGCGACCACCACGCCCAAAACGCCCTGTACGACCGTGCGCAGGAGCCTCCATTGCCAATCGTTGCTCGTCAGGAACTCGCCCATGTCATGCCGCCTTCCCCTTGATCTCCTCGATGTCGTGCTTGGCGACGGCCATGTCCTGCTCCAGCTTGTAGGTGCGCTCCAGGACTCGGTTGTGCTTCTCGACCTTGGCCGTCAGGGCGTCCAGCTTGACCTCCATGACGGCCCTCGACTTGGAATTGGAGAGGATCACCCCGACGAGGGTCACCACCCCCGTGATGCAGGCGACGATGATTGAATCCATAAAGAGCTGCCTCCCGAGATCGCGTTGTCCGTCCTCGGAAGGCAGTGTCTTATGGCGTCACAAAGTGGATGCAAGCAACTGTCGCACGCCGTGTTTGCTAGCCTGTGTCCTATTAGAGCCGTACTGACTGCTGGCATAATGTAGTTAGTCAGATATTGATGCAAGAAAGGCACCCGATGAGCAGCGATGACAAACTAAAAGAGGCTATTGCGCTGATTGACCGTCAGATAGCGAAAGCCCTGCGCACTACGCGCGGATTCAGACAAGTCTGGAGTAATGGAAAGCTCTCTTATCGTAAAAAACTGGGTGGATTCGCAACATTGATGCAACCATCGCAGGAAGAGGTTGAGTACGCGTTCTTCAAATCATCGCTAGAGTCCTCGGTGCGCAACAACATCGTTAATCCGATTTTGGTTTCGCTCTTTGAGCTGTATAGCATAGATGCTAGCTGGCCAGAAAGATCAATAATCGCCTGGTCAAACAACATTTCGTACGAGAGAGTGAATCCTATCGAGTTTGTCATTACAGCGAATAGTGAGACCGTTGGCTATCGGTACACTACTCCAGACACGCTCACGTCTGACGACATTGCCGACATATTGAAAAAGTGGGAGCTTGACAGGATAGTTGCGATCGATTGGTCAGGCGATAGCACCGAAACACTGCAGCAATCAGATGTTGAGCTTTGCATCGGGAACGATGAAGGCATAACACGCATTTCTTCGGCTGGTTTCTTTGAGGGGTTCTTTTCTGGTGAGCTTTACGTCGAATTCGTCGGTCGTATAAGGAAAGCAGTGGATAAGGCGGAAGACATCATTGGTTTCCAGGCGATATCGCAACTGTCCATGCCTCGGCTAGCGCCTTTCAGGGCAGAGCTGGCCAAAGATGTCCGTCAGGTCATTGAGGGTCTTCCAAATGATTTGGCAGCCATGGACACTGCTGATACGGTATACCATCTATCTAGCGAGGATCACATAGCTCTTGATAGGGCATTCTTCAACGAAGGTTTGGGACGAAGCCTAAGCGGTACTAAGGGATTTGCTAGGTGCTTTACCACGTCTGAATATCTCCGAAAGGCTTTTCGCCAAGGCGGAGAATTTGACTACACGGCGATTGTTTGCGGATATCTTAAGGCTGTTGAGCAATTGGCAAACGACCTTATGCTCGCTACGTTGGAGACAGAGGGCGCAGAAAACCTGTTCATTCACACTCATAACACGAAGGATAAAAAGCGCCATCAAACGCGCACGCCATTTGATTGGACAAGTGAGACACCGCACGTGCAATTCATCCCCGAGAATAAAAAGCTGTTTGACACAACACTGGCTTCACTGGCAAACTTGCTTCACGATAATAAAAACGCCTGGAGAATTAGCGATAACGGAAGACATTATGTCCTTCTAAAACTTAGAGCTTTTGCGAAAAAGGACAGGAACGGCTACTTCCACAAAGATAACTTCACCGACTCTTGTGAGGTTAATAAAATCAGGGAAGACGCGATTGCTCTTTTATACTTCCTAATTGGCGGCTACATCATACCCGGTAGCCAAAACAAGCAGCGTGAGGTGCTTGGTATAAAGCACGTTCCTTACAATGACCTATATATGAAATTGTCTTACATCCCCATGCACGTACATAATTTCGTTATTGAGTTTGGCGGCCACGATCCTATAATGGCGATCAGACTCTGCGAACAGCCCGAGATTGAATACGACGAATACGGTCTAGTTACATCGAAGGTGTACTTCGTCAAAGTTGATGATCATCGTGGCAATCACGAATGGGAGTCTATCGAGACCGTCAACAAAGCCGATGTCATAGAGGTGAGTCGCGAGAGCATGCCCTCGAAGTTGCACTTCGTAAAAAGAGGTGGCGAACAGGTGCGGTTATGGTAAAGAGGAGGTGCGTGGGCTTGCGGCCCACGCACCTTGGCGGTGCTGTCAACCCTGCAGCGTTTTGCTACCACGGTACTTAAAGTACGCAGTGGCAATCTCCACGACAGCATTGATGACGGCTAGTACGACCTCATCGGTAGGCTTGTACTTCATCTTCTCCTCCTTTGGTTGGATTCAAAGCTGACGTATGCCAGCAAAAAGGAGGTCGAAAACGCCATGAATATAATACAACGATTACATTGCTAGCGGTCATTGGATAGCCGTCAAATACCCCGACGTTCCCGCCGCATCGATGCGGAAATACGTGTACGCCGTCCGCGAGTTCGCATAGGCCGTCCCAGCGCCGCCCGCCAGGGCCTTGCAGTTGTAGAAGCACTGCATGCCGCTGATTCCACTCGCAGGCAGCTCCCACGAAGCGTCGGCGTAGATCCTCACAAGCGACAGGCAGCCCGAGAAGCAGTAGAACAGGTCCGTCGGGCGCGAGGGGTCGAAGCCCCGGAAGTCCAGCTCGGCCACCGCGCAGGAGCTGAACGCGTAGCGCATCGAACGCACCCCCCCCCCCCCGAAAGGTTGCCCAGCCCGGACACGCTCACCAGGTTCGCGCAGCTGCAGAACGGGCAGTTCAGGTTCAGGTGCTCATAGGACGTCATGTCCGCCGCGAAGGTGGCGCGCACGAGATGCTCGCGGTGCGTCGGCCCCGTCGCGCCGTCCCAGGGCGCGAACCCCAGCCCGACGTACCTCGCGTTCGCGCAGATCCGCCCTGCGGCCACAGCCGTAGAACATGCCGGTGTTGTGCCCCGCGCGCACCATGCGCCGTCCACTGTTCAGGCAGCCGGACACGGACGCCCTCTGGTACACCTCGTCGATCACGGACGTATAGTTTCTTGTGAATGCGATGTTGTTGGGCATGACCTAGCCCTCCTTCTTTGCGTCATTGGAATCGTCGTCGGAAAGCCCCGCGATCTCGCGCCAGTGCTTGAGTGCCTTGCCCTCATCTGTTGCGGCGCCCGCGTTTGGAAGCCCGGTCGCGCCCGAGCTGCCGACGCTACCGCCCTTTGCATGCTTGCCCGCAGCATCGAAGAGCCGGGGCTCGGCCTTTAGCTTGTCCACGCCGTTGTCGTGGTCGGATAGGAGCGCACGCGCGGCTTTGACGTTGCGTACGCCCGTGAGCTGCAGCCTGAAGTCGAGAGGTTGGACTCGCCCTGCGCCTTGAGCTCGGCGATCTTGGCCGCCTCGGCCACCTGCCCTTCGAGCTCGGCAATACGGGCGTTGCGCTCTGCGATCTGTTTCTTGAAGTCGGGGTTGAGCCGCCCGTCACTTCTTGCTGGCCCTGCGAGCCTTCCCGTTGTTGCTCTTGGGTTTCCTGGCCCTGCGCACCCTGCGTGGCTTCCTGGTTGCCATTCTGCTCACCTTTCCTGCCTGCCTTTCTGCGTAAGGCGGGCAGAGACGAACAATGCCCGCACCTTTATCGGTACGGGCATTGTCGCAACGTGTCACAAGTTGGACTGTGTATCAACAATCAGGCTACAACCAGCGGGCCCTCGTCGTCAGAACCTTCGTCCTGCATACCGTCGTCGAGCCCTGGCATCAGCCTTTCACGAAACTCATTAGATTCGATCGGGACATACTGCCCGTTCTTATAGAGGCTTCTTCCAAGTATCAGCTCTAAATTCGCTATCTGTGCAGCATCGAATAGCCTTACGTCGCCTTCAAGGATTCTGTTCACATCGTCAATCAGTTCCCGAGAGGACAGCCTATTGACCGTTTCTTGCCAGCCTAAGTAGCCTCCAGCGATTCCTTCACCAGTAATTTTCGCATTCGACAGCTTCTTAATCCGCTCGGCAAGCATCGAGGCGAGTATTGCAACCTCAACAAGTGCCTTTTGTGCTTCCTCGCTGCTCATGTTTTCTCGGTATCCCTCATAGGCTGTATCGAGCTCTTCTGAGATAGCCTTCGGGTCGATTTGCAAGCTCGCCTCGACAAGCTGGAGAGCTTTCGAGCGCTCTACCTGCTTACTTTTGGGCTTCCTTCCGATTCCCTTGAAGAAATCGCCTATTCCGCCAAAGAACTCCTTGATGCCTGGTACCGCTGTCTTCTCCCACCAGTGCTGAATATGCGGAGAGGCAGCAGCAATTAATGCTATGAGCATCGCCGCCAAAGCTTCACCCGCCAATTGGGCGAGCTCCTGTTGTTCAGGGGTCAGCTCAACCTTTCTGCGCTCGTAATCGTCGTAGTCGTAGCTGTAGTCGTATTGTTCGCGCTCTGCATATCTGTCGCGAAGTTCGTCCTCGTCTACCTCACGCATCTTTGCATGAGCCTTGAGGTTTCCGTCGTCGTCGTAAAGAAGGCCACGTTTGTATTCTGGATCATCGGCAGCGTCTGCCATATGCAGGTTGTCGTCGTATTCGACCTCGTACAGCTTCTTCGCCATGTTGCGACCTCTCAAAGCAAACGTTAGACATGCAAGTCAAAGACCTGCACTGTGACATGCATGATTCGCCCGTCATCTTTGTTCTGGATCTTGCAATACCACTGAGAATGCTTCGGACGGCCTTCTTGTATCGACACCTCGTCAAGTGCGCCCTGAATTGCGTTAAGCACGTTTTCAAAATTCTTGATGTCCTTGTTGAAGACGATGACGCTAACCTTAGTATCCCTCCAGGTGGTATAGGAGAAGAGCTGATCGATTGCAGAGAGGAACGCCTTTCTTCCGTGCCAAATCTTGCACTCTGCGATATAGGCTGTGTGATCCTCGAACGGCACGTTGATGTCGGTCTTCCCCCTCTTGCGAAATGTCTCACCAGTCGCGTTCTCGTAATGGGTGTTAAGCACCGAAAGGATATGATCCCGAAGCTGTTCCTCGCCGAAGCTCACATAAGAGCCAGGCGCCTGCTCCATTATCGAGCAGCAGCCGTCTATGATCTCGGTAATGTGCTCGTAGTCGGCGTCAGCGATACAGTGTGATGGCCCCCGATCAGAAGGCCGTGGCATGTTGAAAACAAGCCTCTTCCTCGGGAGGGCCACGGGCTTTGCCATTGGGACGTCTTTAACTCGATGGAGCGGCAGATTAAGCCCTTGCCGTATGGAGGCGTATTTGTCGAGCTGGGCAATCCGTTTATCGACCGCCTGCTCGACTTGCCGCCTCAAAGAATCATTGAACTGCTTGGCGTCAATCCTGATGCGCTCAGCAGCGGTTACATAGGCGCCAACCTCTTCCTGAAAGTGCTTCCGGATGCCATCGGCAGTCGCTTCACGTTGGGTTATCTCGTAAGCGAGGACGAAATGGCCGATTCCATCCGCGTTGGGCCTATCCAGCCTTTCTACTTCAAACGATCTCAGCGTATGCGTCATCGGTGACACTTTGAAGAGCTCGGGGTCGCCCGAATATGGCACGGTACACGTTGCCCTGAACCCTGCGACATCGAAATACTTAGGCTCGTAGGGGTCCATACGGGACCAATGGTTGTATTCCTGCAGCGTCTTTTCGTCGAGTTCCAACTGCATATCGTCGAGATAGATAGTTAGGCAATCTATCTCGTATTGTGAGACGTAATAGTCAACCCAGGCATCGCGGTCGGTCTTATCCATCTTTTCGGCTGACAATGATGCTATCTCTTGACGCATCCTCGCATGATAAGCCTTGAATACGTCGACGGTTAGATTCCCATTGAAGCACTGCATGCAATTAGCCTAACCTTCGTCCGCGTTGCACCGCCTGTATACGATGGGCAGCAGGTCGTTGTTCATGATGCTCATGTAGGCGTCGGGATTCTCGTTGAACTTCTCGTACATGTCCGTGCTGTCGGCCAGTATTGCCGCCAGCGCCCATGTCTGCAATCTCGGGTGAGAAGGACGTGACGTACTTGCTCAGGTTCTCGCGAATGCCGTCGGCGTCGGTCAGAAGTCCACGCATGGTGAACTCGCTCGTGTTGTAGAAGTCGACGCCAGCTGCCTGATTGAGCATCGTGTCTCGAAGTGCTCCAGGTAGGGGCTTTGCAGCTGCGTCGTGCACCGCCCGCTTGGTCGGCTCTAGCACCACATCCAAACGGCGCATGACCGTAAACGGCAGGATGATGGCGCCGTACTCATGTTGCTTGAAGCTGGAACGAAGGAGGTCGGCGGTTCCCCAGATGAAGCTGGAAATCTCGGAGTGGTTCACTGTTAGGCCTTTCGACTGAGCTCTTGAATCATGCACATACGCACGAAGGCGCTGTAGCTGGTGCCGCGCAGGGCGGCGACTTCCTTAGCAGAATCTCGAAGATTCTTGGGGATGCGGATGGTCACCGGGACCGTTTCTCCCTCGGCGAGGAACGCCTGGATCTCAGTCTGTTTCGCCCCGCTCTCAACAAGGTCGGTGTATTTCATAGCGTCGCCCTTTCGCCGCATGCGCAACGCAATACAAATCAAGTACGCATTCTACCAGAGGGTGGCATGGAAAAACTTAGCTCCCAGCTAATGTTTTAACCAGGGCATTCTTCTAATATGCATCATGTTTCGACCCGCAAAGCGCAGCCGCCGTCACGAAGCGGCACGCCAGACCGTAAGGATGCCCTATGAAGAAATCAGCTCTCGCCATAACCGGCCTCATCTTGGGAGCAGTCGCCCTCGCGACGTCGTTCCTCCCCATCATCAACAACATCTCGTTCTTCATCGCGCTGCTCGGCGCCGTGTTCGCCGTCATAGGGCTCGTCTCGATCATCAAGGGGAAAAGCGATGGGAAGACTATTGCCATCGTCGGCATCATCCTCAACATCGTTGCCGCCATCATCGTCTTAGCAAGCCAGAGCTTCTACAGCGCAGCGATTGACGGGGCCCTTTCTGAACCAAGCGCTTCAAACATTTCCTCTGCGGAGAGCACGAGCAGCGCAGATCAGTCGGGTGAGCCTCGGCAGGCGGCTCAGGAAGAGAAGGCGGCTGAGTCGAAGTACGCCGTGACCATTGACGACTGCGCCGTCACAACTGACTACGAGGGCAATCCGGCGGCTGTCGTCACCTACACGTTCACCAACAACTCCGACGAGGCCACGAGCTTCATGGTGGCAATACACGACCAATGCTTCCAGAACGGCGTGCAGCTTGAGCTAGCTCTCGTAAGCGACCTGGACTCTTCTCGCACGATGAGCGAGATTAAGCCCGGCGCCTCCATCACCGTCCAACAAGCATACGCACTCGACGACCAATCGGACCTGACCGTGGAATGCACCGAGCTCATCAGCCTCGACGACACCGTCTTGGCCGAAGCAACCTTCTCCGTCGCCTAAAGACCCAGAGTCTGCGCGAGCGCGTTCTCGCGTTTTCTTGATATGATGGTCAAAAAGCCGGCCAAGAAGAGGAAGAAGAAGCGCGTGAAGGAGCCTTTGACCGATGAGCTGCTCGACGAGCTGCTGAGCGCTCCCGACCCGCGCGCGTTCACGAGCAAACACCGCCTGACGAGCCGCGATCTCCCGACCTACCTCAACCAGCTGCTCGACGAACGCGGCCTCACGCGCGCAGGCGTGATACGAGCCGCCAGCCTCAACGAGACGTTCGGCTACCAGATATTCGTCGGGCAGCGCGGCGCCTCGCGCGACAAGATCCTCCAGCTCGCCTTCGCCATGCAGCTCACCCTGAAGGAGGCCAACCGCCTCCTTCAGGCAGCTGGCGCGAACGAGCTGTACTGCAAGCGCCGCCGCGACGCCATCATCATCTTCTGCCTCACACACGGCTACAGCCTGCAGAAGGCCGACGAGGAGCTCTACCGCTTCGGCGAGGAGACCATCTGCTAGCCCGCGCGCTCTGTGAGTTCGCGCGCCGCACGCTCTGCGAGCCTATGCGTTCCGCGAACCCGCAAACAAGCAAACTCTGATAGCATGTCAAAGCATGACCGACGAACTCGCCGAACATCTCAACGCCCTCGCACGCGACGACAACTACCGCGTGGACTCCGTCCTGAAGGAAAGCGCGCTCGAATGCACGCAGCGCGTGTTCTTCACCGGGGCGAACGGCGCGGAGATGGGGCCTTTCATCCGCAAGCGCTTCGACTGCGACGCGGGATTGGGCCTAGCCTATGAGCGGCTCTTGGCGGCGCAGCAAACCGGGCGGCGCTTCCTTCACCTCCCGCGCATTCTCGACTGCTACTGCGCGGGAGAGCAGCGCGTCGTCGTCATGGAGTACGTCCCCGGCGAGACGCTCGCCGATCTCGTGTACCGCCTCGATCCCTCGCCCGAGCTCGCAGCGCGCGTGTTTCCGCAGCTCTGCCGCGCCGTGCGCGAGCTGCACGAGAGCTTCGACCCGCCGATCATCCACCGCGACCTCAAGCCCTCTAACGTCATCATCGCCGACGAGAGCCTTACGGTCATCGACCTCAGCATCGCGCGCACCTATGACGACGAAGCCGAGGATGACACGAAGCACTTCGGGACGCGCGCCTACGCCCCGCCTGAGCAGTTCGGCTACAGCCAGACCGACACGCGCAGCGACGTGTACGCGCTCGGTCTTCTGCTGTACTTCTGCCTCACCGAGAAGACGCCCGACGCGCAAGCGCGCAGGCACGACTTCGCCTCGCCGCTCATCCCCGAGCCGCTTCGCCGCGTGATCGCGCATGCGGCGGCCTTCGACCCCGATCAGCGCTTCTCGAGCGTCGCCGAGCTGCAAGGTGCCTTCGAGCAGGCGATTGGGCTGGTCAAGGCCGAGGCGGGAACAGCGGGGGCGTCCGAAGCGCACGCTTTCCGCGAAAGGGGGCTTGTCTCATGCGAACCTGCGGCGATTGCGCTGCCAAACGACACGCTTGCGGCGCAGGACCCGCGCGCGTATATGAGCGAGAGCGCGAAGGCAGACGCATCCGCGGCAAACGCACCCGCAGAAGCAGGGACTGACGTATCCGCGCAGACGTTTGCGCGCGACAATTCGCCTGCGCACGTCGCGCCTGTGCGAAAGCGCCCTTCCCGCGCCTTCGCAACCGCGCGGAACGTCGTGGTCCTGCTCGTATTCGGCATCTTCTTCGCCGTGGTGACGGAGATGATCTTCCTCCCCCGACCGGGGCAGATTGACGAGTTCGCGCCGCTTTGGCTTCGCCTGGCCTCCAACTACACGCTGCTCTTCCTGTTCCTCGGCCCCGCGTTCTACCTCGCGCTCGACCGCCGCCGCCTCAAGGAGCGGTTCCCGCGCCTCGGCGCCTGCTCTCCCAAGCGCGAGCTCCTTCTCTGCCTCGTAGTCGCAACCGTCGGCTTCGTCGCCGTCGGCATCATGTCGCAGTTCTACCCAAGCAGCTAGCCTTTACGCTTCGGCTCGCCAATGCGGCACCGGGATGCGCTCGACTCCACTACCTCGCGAGCCACATACCGAGGGCGCAGGTGGCGAGGCACGCGATGACGCTTGCGCCTGCGTAAAGCGCCGCCATCACCCAGTTCCCCTGCTCAAAGAGTTGAAGCGTCTCGAGGCTGAACGTGGAGAACGTGGTGAACCCGCCGCAGACGCCCACCTTCAGAAACAGCAGCAGCTGTGGGTTCATGCTGACGTTCTTCGCGAACGTCGCCGCGATGAGGCCGATGGCGAGCGCGCCGAGCACGTTCACCACGAACGTGACGAGCGGAAACCCCGACGCCGAGGCGCCCCCGACGGGCAGAAGCCCCATCAGGTAGCGGCACACCGCGCCCACAAACCCACCCATGCCCACGAACAGGCAGTTCAACAACATCGTCCCTCTCCTTACGCAAGGATGAGCCACCCGCAGGCGGCCCATCCTTCAACCTCTACTCGTCGCCAGATCATCTCCACACCTGCCCAACTCGCACGCCAACGCGCAGCAGGCAGGCGCTTGATCGGCAAGGCAGAGCGCTCCTACTTCTTGATCCAGCTGAACATCGAGCGGATGTTCTCGCCGGTCTGCTCGATCAGGTGGTCGTTGATGGCCTCGCGCTGCTCGATGAGCCACTTGTGGTCGTTGTTGCAGTCAGCCACGAACTCGCGCGCGAACTCGCCGTTCTGGATGCGCGCCAGGATGAGCTTCATGGCCTCGCGGCTCTGCTCGTTGATGACCTTCGGGCCCGCGTAGTACTCGCCGTACTCGGCGGTGTTGGAGATCGAGTAGTTCATGAAGTGGATGCCGCTCTCGTACATGAGGTCGACGATCATCTTCATCTCGTGGTAGCACTCGAAGTACGCGAGCTCCGGCGGATACCCCGCGTCCACGAGCGTCTCGAAGCCGGCCTTCACGAGCTCCACCAGGCCGCCGCACAAAACGGCCTGCTCGCCGAAGAGGTCCTCCTCGGTCTCCTGCGCGAAGGTGGCCTTGATGATACCGGAGCGGGCACCGCCCACGCCCCAGCAGTACGACATCGCGATGTCCCACGCGTCGCCGGTGGCGTCCTGCGCCACGCACGCGAGGTCAGGCACGCCGGAGCCCTCGGTGTACTGGCGGCGCACGATGTGGCCCGGGCCCTTCGGCGCGCACATGATGACGTTCACCGTCTCAGGCGGGGTGATGTAGCCGTAGTGGATGTTGAAGCCGTGCGCGAAGGCGAGCGTGTCGCCGTCATGCAGATGCGGCGCGATCTGCTCGGTGTAGACCTTCGCCTGCAGCTCGTCGGGCACGAGGATCATGATGAGGTCGGCTTCCTCGGCGGCGTCCTCGATGGACATCACCTTGAGGCCCGCCTCCTCGGCCGCGGCGGCCGACTTGGAGCCCGCGCGCAGGCCGACGCGCACGTCGCAGCCCGAGTCCTTCAGGTTCAGCGCATGCGCGTGGCCCTGGGACCCGTAGCCGATGATGGCGATCTTCTTGCCCTGGATGATCTGCGGGTTGCAATCCTCTTCGTAATAGATGGTAACAGCCATGGTTTCCTTCGATCCTTTCCTGTCAGCTGTTGTGCTTCGCTATGCAAGCAGGCGCGGGCGCCTGTTGTTGCTATTCCTTCGCGTTGCGCGACATGGCGATCTTGCCCGTGCGCACGATCTCCTTGATGCCGTAGGCGCGGAAGAGGTCCTCCAGGCCCTTGAGCTTCTCCTCGTCGCCGGTGGCCTCGATGGTGAGCGAGTTGCGCCCCACGTCGACGATCTTCGCGCGGAAGATGTTGGCGATCTCGATGATCTCGTTGCGGCGCTCGGGCGCGGCGTTCACCTTGAACAGCACCAGCTCGCGCTCGATCGCGCCCTCGTCGGTGAGGTCGGTGATCTTGTGCACGCTGATGAGCTTGTGCAGCTGCTTGGTGATCTGCTCGTAGGCCACGTCGTCAGCCTTGACGATGGCCGTCACGCGCGACATGGTGGCGTCCTCGGTGGGTCCCACCGACAGCGACTCGATGTTGAAGCCGCGGCGCGAGATGAGGCCGGTGACGCGCGAGAGCACGCCGGGCTTGTTCTCGACCAGGACGGAAAGCACGTGCTTCATTAGTTCCCTCCTTCCACGGCGGACGCGGGGGCGGTGGCGGATGCTGCGGCGGACGCGGGGGCAAGCGCTGCAGCGGGTGCGGGGGCCGCCTCAGCGCCGGGTGCGGAGCCGCCCGCGGACGTGCCGCCAGCCCCGCCCGCAAGCGCGGCCGCCTCGCCCAGGCGCGCGCCCTTGTCGTCGGGATCGCTCTCCCAGCGGCCGCCGAACTGCGCGTCGATCTGCGCGCAGGGCGACGGCGCCGTGTGCACCTCCTGCGCGAGGTCGTCGAGCGCGCCCGCCGGCACGTCGGTGCGCACCGCGCCGACCGCCACGTCGATGGCGCCCATGATGTTGTCGAGCGCCGCGCCCGGGGCCACCATCGGGTACACGTTCTGCTCGCGCGAGATGGCCACGTCGAGCAGGTAGGGGCCCTGCGCCGCGAGCATCCGCGCGATGGCC
This sequence comes from Adlercreutzia sp. ZJ242, assembly GCF_011038995.1. Lineage (NCBI taxonomy): Bacteria > Bacillati > Actinomycetota > Coriobacteriia > Eggerthellales > Eggerthellaceae > Adlercreutzia > Adlercreutzia sp. ZJ242. The sequence goes on along the minus strand of NZ_JAAKEE010000032.1, from coordinate 3,853 downwards.
GCGCTCACCTCGGCGGGATCCTCCACGCGCTCGCCCTGCCAGCCGTAGGCGTCGGCGAGCTTCACGAAGTCGGGGTTGGCCTCGAGCAGCGTCTGCGAGTAGCGCTTCGCGTAGAAGAGCTTCTGCCACTGGTGCACCATGCCCAGGCAGCGGTTGTCCATGATGAGCACCTTCACGGGCACGCCGTTGATGGCGGCGGTGGCCATCTCCTGCGAGTTCATCTGGAACGACCCGTCGCCGGCGATGCACACCACCTTGCAGTCGGGCCGCGCGATGGCGGCGCCGACGGCCGCCGGGAAGCCGAAGCCCATGGTGCCCAAGCCGCCGCTCGAGAGGAAGGTGCGCGGCAGCTCGCGGTCGATGAACTGGTGCGCCCACATCTGGTGCTGGCCCACCTCGGTCACCACGATGGAGCGCGCGGGGTCAAGCTGCGTCGAGAGGCTCTCGAGCACGAGCTCGGGGATGATCTCGTCGGCGCCGTCGCCCACGCCCGGATGGTAGAACGGGAAGCGCTCGCGCCAGGCGTTGATGCGCGAAAGCCACGCCTCGGTGTGCGCCTCGGCGCCGTCCTTGCGCAGCTGGTCGACGAGCCCCGCGAGCACGCCCTTGAGGTCGCCCACGATGGGAACCTGGCATGCGCGGATCTTGCCGATCTCGGCCGGGTCGATGTCGATGTGGATCACCTTCGCATGCGGGGCGAACTCGGAGAGGCGCCCCGTGACGCGGTCGGAGAAGCGCGCGCCCGCCGCGATGATGAGGTCGCTCTCTGTCATGGCGAGGTTGGAGTACTTCGCACCGTGCATGCCCACCGGCCCCAAGTTGAGCGGGTGCGACGCCGGGAAGGCGCCCTTGCCCATGAGCGTGGTGACCACGGGGATCTGCATGAGGTCCGCGAGGCTGGCAAGCTCCGCGGACGCCTCGGAGATGGTCACGCCGCCGCCCACGTAGAGGATGGGCTGGTCGGATTCCTCGATGAGCTCGGCTGCCGCGCGGATCTGCTTGGCGTTGCCGCGGTAGGTGGGCTTGTAGGAGGGCAGGTTCACCTCGTCGGGGTATTCGAACGTCATGGACGCGCCCGCCAGGTCAGACGGGATGTCGATGAGCACCGGCCCCGGGCGCCCCGTCACCGCGATGTGGAACGCCTCGCGGAAGGTGCGCGTGAGCTCGTCGGTCGACTGGAGCAGAAACGAGTGCTTCACCACCGGCATGGTGATGCCCACGATGTCGGACTCCTGGAAGGAGTCGGTGCCGATGACGGCGCGCGGCACCTGGCCCGTGATGACCACGAGCGGCACCGAGTCCATGTAGGCCGTGGCGATGCCCGTGACCGTGTTGGTGGCGCCCGGGCCGCTCGTCACGATGACCACGCCGGGCTTGCCGGTTGCGCGCGCGTAGCCGTCGGCCATGTGCACCGCGCCCTGCTCGTGGCGCGCGAGCACGTGGTTGATCTGCGTGGAGTCGTACAGCGCGTCGTAGATCTTGATGGCCTGCCCACCCGGGTAGCCGAAGACGGTGTCGACGCCCTCGGCCTCGAGCGACGCGATGACGGCCTCGGCGCCGAGCATCTCGCGGCCCTGCTTGGCCGTGCGCGAGCCCAGCCCGCGCGGCGCGCCCACGCTGGCGGCCGTGCGGCGCGCCTCGGCCGTGCGGCGCGCCTCGGTCTTCTCGTTCGTTGCGCTCATGAGACATACGCCCCCTTGTCTGCGGAAGAGACGAGCTTGGCGTACTTCGCGAGCACGCCGTGGTCGTGCTTGGGCGCCGGCGCCGCCCACGCCGCGCGCCGCGCCGCCAGCTCCTCGTCGGGCAGGTTGAGTCGAAGGACGCCGCCCTCGATGTCGACGGTGACCGAGTCGCCCTCCTCGATGAGGGCGATGGGGCCGCCCGCTGCGGCCTCGGGGCTCACGTGCCCCACGGCCGGGCCCTTCGTGGCGCCGGAGAAGCGCCCGTCGGTGATGAGCGCGACGCTCGTGGAGAGCCCCATGCCGCAGATGGCGCTCGTGGGCGTGAGCATCTCGCGCATACCCGGGCCGCCCTTGGGGCCCTCGTAGCGGATGACCACCACGTCGCCGGCGTTGATGGCGCCGGCGTTGATGGCCGCGCACGCCTCCTCCTCCGAGTTGAAGCAGCGCGCGGGGCCGGTGTGCCTCATCATGGACGGGTCGACCGCGCTCTTCTTCACGATGGCGCCGTCAGGCGCCAGGTTGCCGTGCAGCACGCGCAGGGCGCCCACCGCCGAGAAGGGGTTGTCGTGCGTGCGGCACACCTCGCCGTCGGCCGGCGGGCAGCAGGCGCTCAGGTAGTCGGGCAGCGGGCCCATGCAGGTGAGCGCGCTCTCGTCGAGCAGCCCCAGCTCGGCCAGCTCGTGCATGACCACGGGCACGCCGCCGACCTCGTAGAGGTCGGAGAGCGGGCGCGGGCCGGAGGGCTGCAGCTTCACGAGGTGCGGGGTGCGGGCGCTCGCGGCGTCCCAGTCATCCATGGTGATGGGGTGCCCCGCCGCCTGCGCGATCGCCGTGAGGTGCAGCACCGTGTTGGTGGAGCCGCCGAAGGCCATGTCGCACTCCATGGCGTTGCGGATGGCAGCCTCGCTCACGATGTCGCCGATCTTCACGTCCTTCTCGACGAGCTCCATGATCTTCATGCCCGCATGCTTCGCGAGGCGGATGCGCTCGGAGTACACCGCCGGGATGGTGCCGTTGCCGGGAAGCGCGATGCCGAGCGCCTCGCACAGGCAGTTCATCGAGTTCGCCGTGAACAAGCCCGAGCAGCTGCCGCACGTGGGGCAGGCGGTGTTCTCGAAGTAGCTGAGCTCCTCCTCGGTCATGGTGCCGTTCGTCACGGCCGCCGCGCCGTCGAACAGCGTGTTGAGGTCGGTGGTGGGGCCGCATCCCCCCTTCTGCTTGCCGGCGAGCATGGGCCCGCCCGACACGAACACCGTGGGGATGTTCACGCGCAGGGCGCCGAGGATCATGCCGGGGACGATCTTGTCGCAGTTCGGGATGCACACGATGCCGTCGAACGCGTGGCCCTGCACCGCGCACTCGAGCGAGTCGGCGATGGCCTCGCGCGACACGAGCGAGTAGTGCATGCCGTCGTGGTTCATGGCGATGCCGTCGCACACGCCGATGGTGGAGATCTCGAACGGCACGCCGCCGGCCAGGTAGATGCCGGCCTTCACGGCCTCGGCGATCTTGTCGAGGTTGGTGTGCCCAGGGATGATGTCGTTGCGCGAGTTGAACACGGCGATGAAGGGGCGCTTCATCTCCTCGTCGGTGATGCCGTCTGCCTTGAGCAGGCTGCGGTGAGGCGCGCGTGCCACGCCACATCGCACCTGGTCGCTTCTAAGCTGCATGCTCTTTCGCTCCTTCCGCTCACAACAAAAAATCCCAGCGCAGAGCTGCACCAGGACCCAGACGAACGGAATGCGCCGACTGCGCTTGCGAGAAGCGCGCGGGCATCGCAGACGGTAACGGTGTCGCCGGTTCAGCTCTACTAGCTCCCCCGGCCCGGCGGTAAGCCCGGCAACCGGAGAGGCGTTCACGCCAAACTGCTCGGAGGTGGCATTCGGATCGCCCACCGCCGGCTCGCAGCACCGCCGGCTCTCTGTCAGATGGGTTCGCCCCTACTATCCTCGTCAACGCATTTGGGATATGAACTTGTATTGCGGGCTAGTATACTCCGCCCGAAGCCGAGCGCAACCCCTCCCCGCGAAAAAGCCACGCGGCGGACGGCGTAACTTTGATGGGGGCCATGCTCTCCCGATCTCCTACCAGCCCGTTCCGGCCATTCCGGAGTCGACGGCGGCAGCATAGCGCACCTCGGCCGACATGCCCGCCACGCTCGCGGCCGGCGG